>JAJUJY010000001.1 GCA_029265085.1 Chloroflexota bacterium | reverse complement strand
GACAACCGGTAGTCTGGGTAATCCGGTGATACTAAAACATATTCGATGTGGGTTATCTCGGTGTTTTGGAGTGTTTCCCCATTTTTAAATGCCTGGATTTTCCGGCTGAAAGATTTTCCAAAGAATAAATAATCTGGGAGATATCCTTCCCTTGCCACGATGCCTAAGACAGCATCCTCAGCGGCCTGATTTTCGACCATTTGCAGGGGAACACGGTAAGAAAGATCGCCTAAGGTCTGTAAATCTATTCTGCTTTCTCCCCAGGCGCTTTTGTCATTCTCGATCAAGGGTAAAAATTTATAGGCAATTTTTTGGGCAGGAGTAAAATCTTCCCAACTAGTGCGGTAAAATTGGGTTCTACCGATCAAGGGGCGAGAGTTGTTATTGATCAGTGTGTAGGCGGTAATAAAAATACTGTAAACGCAAAGTATTGCGACCAGAGTTTTGTAGATAAACTTTTCCTGGCTAAAGATAAAGGCAGTGAACGGCATTAACAATACAACGGAGGTAATTAAATATCTTCCGGCGTACAGATCCCAACCGATTTTGAAAAATGAGACAATAACAAAATGTAAAAGCGCGGTAAAGATCAGGATGATCCCTTCAAACTTTCTTTGTTGGATAGAATGCACAACGCCATAAAACATGGCAGGAATGATCAAAACCCAGCTTAAAAACCCAAACCAGGCAGATTCTTCATTTAATATCGGTTTGGCTGAAAGTACAAACGGTGTTTCTTCTTCAAGCAAATAGACGTGTTCTTCGATATTAAAGCGCTCGTTAATAAAGATCGGTTTGAGGATTTGTGTTTTGAGGTTGGTGCATTGTTGTCCCGGCGCAGGGGGCAGTCCTTCACAACTGATGAATTGGGAAAATAAACGGGCTGAATTAATCCCGATTTTCTGCGGTAAATTTGAAAATTGGTTGTTAAGGGATTCATCTGGCAAAACATCGCTTTTGCCAAATAGGCTTCCGCTGGTGACCAGATTCTGCAAATATGCATACGAACCAACCGAGAATGAAAACAGAATCAAGGCGCTGGCAAACGATGCGATGATTTTTAATTTATTTCCTGGTCGAATCAGCTTGAAACCAAACAGAAGCAGATAGCCCGGCAGGACAAAGAGGGCATATTGTTTTGTGCCGAGCGCAAGCCCATAAGCCAATGTGGAGAGGATTAAATAGCTCCGTTCATTCTTGTTAATAAATTTGATCATAAATAAAAAAGCAGCACTGATATAGCATGCCGCAAGGGTGTCATTTTGCGCGGTGATCGATTGTAAAAGGATTAATGGAAAGGTCAGGTATATGAGTGCAGCCAGTAAACTGTTGGTCTTTGGAAAACCAAGCTCAATGCCAAGCCCGTAAATAATGACTGCAGTGATCAGGGTTGCAATCCATTGGACGCTGCCAACTAAAATTTCTGAGCGGATAAAAATGATTGGCCAAAGCATGAGCAGGCTATTGTTGTACGGGTACGTAGTCCCTACATTATTAAATCCGTCATATGGACGAAGAGATCCTTGCTGCAGCCAGTAACCTATGCGCGATAGATGGTTGTAAAGCGCATCGGTTGTGTTTTGCGGAAAAGAAATCGATAGAAACCATAAAAAGGCATATATAACAATGATCAAGCCCAGGTAGATTGAAACTCCCCAATGACGCTTGAGCAGGTTCCAGATTTCAGCCAGGTATTGATTGGCTTTTGCTGGAAAGAAACCCAATCTGGAAAATGTTATATTTTTTCGAACAGCCAAAAAGGTGAACAGGGTGAATAGTACCTGGATGGATAAGATTACCAGGGATTTGTTTAATGCAGTGAACAAACTGGATATTTCGAGTGTGAAGATGATCAGGGCACTTGAACAGATAAAACCTGCAATGATTCGCTCTGAAAGAGAAAGAGATCTTAGTACAGGGTTGATCAGAATTAAAAAGATAACAATCAGTGCAGCCGAGATGATAAAAAGAATCATAAAATCCTTATTTAAGATCTGATTTGACTCGAGAAAAAATTTTTACCAAAGAATTTCTCATGGCTGAAATTATTTTAACGGTATTTTTGTATTTGATGCAGAAAGCAAATAAATTTAAATCGCTTTGTTGATTTTCGTGTTCAGTGGGTATATACTATATTTTAGTTTAATCCAAATTAAATCTTTTCGATTGCGACAGACTATCAGGGCTGCGTGCGGGATTTGGATAGCTCGGGGATGATAGTCAGATTTTTTTGTCTTATTCGTGAAATTCCCCATTAATTTAAATTTAATAAAAATACATGGCAACACCCTTGATACTCTAGCATTTAATTTCTCTGCGGCAGCACTACCAGCCGTGCAAGGAGCATAACATGAAGGCCACACTCAAGCGCAATCCACGAATTGTAATCATTTGTGGAGTTTGTTTAATTTTGGTTGGCTTATTTGTTTCTTTCGTTTTGTCCGAAAGTCCGGCCAGAATATCAGAGAAGACTGTTAAGGACTCTTGGAATTTGATGCGTGAAGTAGGCCAATATGATTTTTCAACCACGGTTGAACAGATCACATATCCGGCTCCTGCCCTGGCAAATGTTGGCCAATCCAGCACCCGCGAGGTTTACCAGATTGGTGGCAAAGCGGATTTAACCAATGAGACGTTCAATATCATGCTGTACCAAAACCGGGACAGCCTGTTAAATCAAAAAGACGGTGTTGAAATCAAAATTGAACAAGGCAAAGCAGTTGGTAGGGCGATTGGCACGGAGAATTGGCAGCCTTTAGAAAATTACAATGCATCATCTTTTGCTGTTGGCAATAATGGTTCTCCGTATTTGGCTTCTGCTAAAAATATTCTTGCTGAGGGTAGTAAGACGCTTTCTATTCCTCAAGCAGATGGCAGTGTTCAGACTGTTCAGGTGCGTGGGTTCCGCTTTGACGTTGATTCCAATCTGTATGCAGCGTATGTGCGCGATCAGATGGTGCAGGAGCTTCAACAATCCGGTAAATTACCGGTAGGGATGAATTTGTCTGTTTCGGACCAATACCGCAGGATGGTTGCCAGCGGTGAATTATGGGTCAGTCAAGATGGTTTGCCGGTTCGCCTGGCGGTAACGATGAAAATGCCGCCTGAGAAAACAGGCGGCCATGTTGAAGCCGTCATTACGACCGACTATTTCAATCACAATACCGATAATCTGTTGGCGTTTCAACCGCTGCCGGTGCGACTTGCGGGGTTATTAGGTTTTCCTACCACGCTCAAAGGATTTGGAGAACTGGCTTCGGGATTAGGGATTACCGCTGGTTGTGCTTTGCTGCTTGTGTTGATGCTGGTTTTTTCAAAAAAGAAGATGGTATATGGGGGTGCTGCATTCTTGGTAATTGCCTCAATGCTGATTTCACCGCTCTGGCAAAGTGAAAAATCGGCCGCATTTGCAAAAGACATAAGGGAACAAAATACATCCATCGAGGCTGACCAACAGGCAGCCAGGGCGGAAAGGGAAGCGGCCCAAAAATCTATCGGAAGTACCTGGGATGCACATACGAATCCAATGGACCGGATAAAAGCAGGTGTGCAATCCGGCAATGCAGTGACGAGTGATCCTGCTCCTTCCAGCCCATTGTTGTTCAGTTCTCGTCTGAGTACAGGATTAAATGCCCGTTTATATGAAACATCCGGTGAAAATGATGTTGATACCGACCAGGACGGTTTGACCGATGCGTATGAGAGCGAATCGGATATTACCGTGCTAAATCCCAATAAGGCCGATACGGATGACGATGGGCTGAATGACTATGTCGAGCTATTGTTGAATCTGTTCCCCGGTGAGGCGGATACAGATGGTGATGGTATCCTGGATATCGATGAAGTACGTTCCTTCTATTACGCTGATAAAGATTGGTATCTCAATGCTGAAGAGCGCGATACTGATCTGGACGGCCAGATTGATGGCGCTGAATGTTCAGCGCGCACGAATGGCGGCAGTGATGGAATTTGCCGTGATACGGATGGCGACCTGGTTCCTGATGTGTTTGATTCAGATGATGATAATGACGGCATTCCGACTGTATTTGACGAATCGCCTTATGTCGTTTCAGACCTGTACTATTCTCCCAATAATCCATTTGAATTGACCGTAACGAATTTGGAAGCCCAGCCGGTTTATATCAATTATCAGGTGATCCCCACCAACCCAAAACACTTGACCTATGCTTTGAATGTATTGGATTGGCCAAGCAATGACACGGATGGGCAGATTCAACGAATTACGGCGCACACCTATGCTGATAAGTTAACCGCGAACCAGATCAGTATGGACCCGCGGTCTCAGTTTGGCGATATGCGGTTAATTCCCATGTTGGAGATTAAGCTGACTGGAGATTCGTATCCATTGCCACTCTCGCGGACGGCGGTCGTCAATATTAGCAGCGATCAATATACCGCTGGTTTTGAATTCTCTAGCCAGGAAGCTTTGCCAGGAAAGACAAGTATCAAGCTAACCTCCGGTGCAGATGCATCCAAGACCCTCCATATTGGCAGGGGAACTTGTGATGAATATACCGATGTGGTTGGATTGAATTTGTCCCAGGTGAACGATGTAGCGAGCGTTGATCTATCTTTGGGCGCGTTGGTTGGAGGTGATTATGTTTTGTATCTCAAAAACAGTTCGGATGGGAGTTTTGTTTCTTGTTCGCCGATCCCTGTTTTGGCTCATGGGAAATTATCAGAATATGTGATTGATCAGGCAGCCGTCCAGGCATATGGCGGCGCAGTGCGAAATGATGATGACGGTAATCTGTTGGTGTACATGCCGCTCTCGGTTGTTTATGATGAGACGGGCGGGGATCCAGTAGCGTTTTCGGCCAAGGTCCCTTATACCAATATACTCAATGGCTTTGAAAACTCTGCTCAGGAACTCCGCATGATCTGGATGGTCAACATGTTGACCGACCAATGTAAGCCCATCCCGGCAGATTATGATGAAACCGCTTCAGGTACATGGTGTAATTCTACAATTCCGGAACGTTGGGACACGGATATTTCACGCGTGATTCATACCTACACGGATGAGTACCGTCTTGCGGGGCTTTCGGTTGTGGAAGATCATGGCGTGGACATGGCTGTTGTTTTTGAAAATCCCGCCACGGATACGGAACCGGATTATGATGATCCGCTTTGGGGCATGGCGCATGGCCTGGAACATTCCTTCCTGGCTGCCCGCTCAGCGGATGGTGTCAACCTGGATATCACGGTTGCTGAACTTCAGCAGCGTTTTGACCCTGATTACAATGCCGGTGTAACCGACATGAATAAATTATGGGGGTTTGAAAAAGACACCTTCCGGGTGTCAACCTACAGTTATGATAATTATGATGGTGTATCCGCTTTTGTTCGTGGGCAGGTAAATGACCTGTTTGCTGATTATTTCAATACGATTCCAGAGGAAAATCGGCCTCTCAGTACCAGCCTATTATTTGCTCGACAGTTCAGCCAGCGCGCGCTATCAATGGGTGAAGCCGCGGCTGCCTGCACTTCCAATTCCTGCGCGGTTGATTTTGCGGGACAGGATATCTATACCCAGGCGATGATTAATTGGGCACCGTATCAGCGCAGCGGTGATACCTGGCAGTCTTATGATCTGAATGATTATCTTGATAATCTGGAAGCCCATCTGCGCAATCTACAGGATTACCAACCGGAAGATGAAACCGCAGATGCAAAGGATCTGGTAAACGGAAAAATTGAACTTGCAAAAATTTATTACCGCAATTTGTACAGCGGTATTGTGATGTTGGTTGCGGTCAATGGCTCGCCCATGATCAACGCGCCAGTGGTAATCAGTGACGAAGATGTATTATCCACCTTTAATGTGAACAACACCAAAGGAAAAGTGGTTGCAACGGTTATTACAACGATTTTGACAACCATGGTGGAAGGGTTGGCGAAAAATCCAAAATTGATTCTCGCAATTATATTAGGGACCAAAGCAGATGCAGTCAAGGGCATGTTCATGGCTTTGGGTAAGGGGTTTGCCAACAAAGTTTCACCCATTACCGATTTGTTGACCACCCGGCTGCGGAAAGCTGCCCTGGGGGTGGGTATCGTTGTGGCGGTGGTTGGCCTGGCTGTTCTGGCAATTCTATATCTGAACGGCACCAATTCACCTGCCGGAAAATGGGCTGGCAGAATTCTTTATGCAGTCGTAGGTACAGTCTCGGCTGTTTTGGCTGGCGCAGCGTTGTACAGTGCGATTAAAGCAGTCAAGGCGGTAGCCGATACAGCCAAGGCGGGGGCAATTATTGGTATTATCATTGGCAGCCTGATCACCTGGGGCGTGTTCTTCTATACCTGGGGCGCTTCCGGTGTAAGCATAGGCAGTATCGCTTTCAATAATATGCTGGCAGATGCCATTGCTGCGACTGCGACAATTGTTCTCTTTGCTGCGCTATCTGCTACCGGTGTGGGCGCGATTGTTGTGGCCATCATTGGCTTAATAGACGGAATCATCATGGGTATTTGTGCCCTGGCTGGCGCCTATGAGCAAGAGGAAGACCATTGGGCGCGCCAGTATGTTTGCATCGGTATTTCTGGCTGGGTAACAAAAATCTTTAAATGGGTGCTGTATAGTAATACCTATTTAATTGATTACGATAACGCTGAGCGGTTGTCCTTTAATAAGGTGGATCAAGATCTGCAACATATTGCCGCTGGAATGACCACTGGAAATAATATGCAAATTGCGGTTGCTGTAACCAACACGATTTCCAAATCCAGTGTTCCCCTTGATTGGAAAGCAGCCGCTTACTTCTGGCAATACTCGGATTCGAATGCAAAAACCTCTACATTTGCTTACGCCATACAGACCGCGGAAAATGATATCCATGATGACTTGAGTCGTGGAGATATGTCAAGCCAGTGGGAATCTCTTGGCGGCTCGAAATGGAAGCATGATTTCACCGCCAGCTCAGGAGGCTACACCATCCCTGTACCCAATGCCGGCATTAACCAGGACCCAACAGTTTATCTCAGTGAAGGTTCTGCTTTGCCGGTTCAGGAATGTTGGGCAATTTATTATCCGGTGATCACCCCGGTACCTATTCCAGTTTGTTATATCCGCACCGAAAAAGCGACCATCAACAGCGAAATTTCAGAAAGCCTGACGGTCGATGTCTTTCCAACGAATCTGGATGGCTTTTACACACTGACAATGGATGAAAGGCGGACCGCAGGTGCAAAATTGGCCTGGGGGCAGAGCGGCAATACCAAATTCCCGGTGCAGCGTGATGCGGATGGGGATGGATTATTATCGAGGGCTTTTGCTGATGGCAATGATCCGGACGATACATTGTATGACACGGATGAAGATGGACTAAATGATTTTTATGAAATTGCCAACGGTACCAATCCAAGGATGGTTGACTCGGATGATGATGGGCTGAATGACAATTTAGAAATCCAACGTATGACAGACCCCAATCGTAAAGATACCGATGGGGATGGATTAACCGACTTTGAAGAAGTTTTGGGTTGGCTATATACCTATGATTTCACTGATACAGGTGCTCCATTAGAAACCATGGTGTATCCAAATCCGCTGATGGCGGATTCAGACCTGGATGGTGTGACGGATTACCTGGAAAAAGTGTATGGGTTCAATCCTCAAGTTCCCCAAAATGCGGATGTGTTGAGCTATGAGCTGGCTGTGCGCGAACAAGATTCGCCAATAATCATGCTGCGCCTCAATGAAAGCTCTGGCGCTATGGTGTTTGATGATTCGTCGAATTTTGGGTTTGCGGCATCTTGTACCGCGGATGAATGTCCGATCAGTGGTGTTAATGGCCGTTATGCAGCAGCCGTTCATTTGGACGGCAGTGATTTGCTGCACCTGCCAACCACTGCAAAAGCAATCTCTCTGACCGGCAGCCAACCCTTCACCATTGGCGCGTGGGTCAATACCAGTTCGGGCGGCACTGTGCTGGCGAAATGGTCTGATGCGGCCGATGGACAGCAGGAGCTGCGTTTTGAGATTACTAGCAGCGGTAATTTGCAATTGATCAGCAGCACCGCAACGGCTGTAAGTACTGGCGCGATCCCGGCGGATACCTGGACGCATGTTACTGCTGCATTCAATGGCAGTCAGGTGTCCTTCTATATTAATGGCGCTCTAAGCAGTACGTCAAGTTTTTCAAATACGCCGGTCTTTGGCGGCGGCAGTGTTCCGGCTGAATTCACTGTGGGTGCTTATGAAAGTGGCGCGGGTCCAACGGGCACCTATTCCGGGATGGTAGATGAGCTGGCATTTTTTGACCATGCACTTTCTGGTGAGGATATTGCCACGCGGTTGATGACAGCCCGTTACAACTTCAATGATTCCTTTGTTCGCCCGGGTGAAGAGCTGGTGTATAAGTCAACCATCACCAATTTGCTCAATTCGCGCTTTGCGTATGGTCTGCTCACGACATTAATCGATAAAACTGCTGCAATCGTGGATTGGGCTTCAAAATTATTGCCCACCACATTTGTTCTTTACCCGGACAACCCGGTCGTGACCGGAGTGAATACCACCGAGATCGAAACCCGCTTGCAGATTGAACCGGGTTATACGACCTCAGAAGATGTGACCATTTCCCAGACCGCATCCGCACAAATTGTGGATCGCCGGGCAGAATCCAACCTGGCCGAGTTGTGGCTCAAGCTGGATGAGGTTAGTGGTGCAACCACTTTTGTGGATGATTCCGGTACCATGCCGCCGCGCGAATCGGCTTGCTCTATTTGCCCAACCAGCGGTGAAACCGGTATTTTAAATAAGTCGGTGCAATTTGGTTCAGGGCAAAACAGCGCTATCAACTTACCCGACTTAAGCACGTTGAATCTGTTAAATCGCGGTTTTACCATCTCGATGTGGGTAAAACCGGTTAGTACGGCCACGGCAGGTGTACGAATTCCGCTGCTGAAGAGTGATTCAAACCGTCTGTCCATAAACCTGGTTCGGCAGCCATTGGGCGATTTCTTGCCTGAAGTGTTGGTTAACAATACCAATATGGTCGGCTCTACCTGGAGATACGTTCAGGCCTCGGTTTGGAGCCACCTCGTGGTGGCCTATTCTTCCGCTGACAGCAAGGTCAGGGTGTATATCAATGGCGGTCAAATAGCGGATACTGCGGCGACTGTATTAACCAGTAATGCGAACTTGTGGCTGGGTGGAGCCACCGCGCCAACAGATTTCTATGTGGATGATTTACGCATTTTCAGCCGGGCACTGACGGTAACAGACATCAACCGGCTGGCGGAACGCCCGGTATTCGAAATGAACATGGATGGGGGTGGTTTCACTGATTCTTCGGTATATAACCAGACGATATCCACACCGAAGAATTGGCCTTTATTGAGCCATGAATCCGTCCGCGGGATGTCACTTAATCCAAGTTCAGGGCCTTCAACCGGTTACGTTCAGGTTTCCGGCAATACCTTGTTGAACATGAGTGATGGCTCTTTCACTTATTCTGTCTGGCTTTTCCCCACCAGTCAATCAAACAGCACGTGGCAGGGTGTTTTTGGCTATCGTGAAAATGATGCCACCGCTTACCCCAGCCTGGAACGCCAGGGCTTAAAGCTGCGTTTTGGATACGGTGATGGTTCCACTTTCCAATCTCATACCACTGCTGATATTCTGACGCAATATAAATGGAATCAAGTGGTGATCACCTATGGGCCGAGCTTGCTGGAACCGGGTAAGTATATGCTCAAATTGTATGTTGATTCTGTGCTTAAAGAGTCCAAAAGCTTCACAACAAAACCATATTCAACCAGTTCTTTCTATGTGGGAACTACCAGCCGGTCCTTTACAACCAGTATTTACCGGTTGACGATGAGCGACGAGCATGATGCTGGTTCGCACGCGGAAGTATATGTCCGCGAATATGTCAATGGAAGTCACTCCTATACCCCGATGGGTGAAACCAGCATGGCGGATGGTGATACCCATGATATTAATTACTCGAAGAAGCTGTCAAACTATGAGTACATTAAATTCACTGTCTGGGAAGCCGATAGTACCTCAGCGGATGATAACTGCGGATCATTTACCCGCAATTGGTTTGATCTGCCGGATGGCTCAACGCAGACGCTTGGTCTTTCAGATGGATTTGACGGCAGCCTGACCTTTCAGATGACACGGACCTCGATACCGTTCTCTGGCTATATTGATGATCTGCGGGTGTATCGCTATGCATTGGATAGCGAACAGGCCTATGACTTATATTATGCCGTGCCGGTGACAGCCCGCTTGCAGTTGGATGACCGGCCATCCTCCACGTATTTTGAGAATAAGGCAGTCATTGGTGTGCAGGATGACGGCACCTGTACCGGTTTGACCTGCCCGTCAGCCGGAACGATTGGTTTGATGAATCAGGCTGTTCGTTTTGATGGTGATAATGATTTCATCAGTGTCCCGGTTGTAACAACCAGCAACTACATGGTTTCGTTGTGGCTCAATACCATGTGCGAAGAATGCGGTATCTATGCCGTGCAAAACGGGATCAATACCTATCATCAGCTCTATCTCAAAAAGGGGAACATTTGCTCTCTCGCCGGAAGCACAGAAATGTGTACGCAGGGCGGAGGCTTTGCGGATGGAAAGTGGCATTATGTGGTGTATTCCAATAATGGCAGCACAGCAGATTTGTGGCTGGATGGAATCAAGGTTAATGTGATCAGCGGCTCAGGAGCTGTTTCCAGCCCAGGCACCACTGCAAAACTGGGCTATGCGCCATCAGCAGGCCGTCCATCGTTGGATGGGCAATTGGATGATGTGCGTGTATTCCGCTACGCACAAGATGAGGCTGTGATCGCGGCGATTAAACGCCAGGCTCCAATTTTCCTTGGACATTTGGATGAAGCAGATGGCAGCATCCTGTATCAAGATGCAACTCCCAATGATTTCTCATTGGGATGCTCAGGAGAGACCTGTCCAATCGGTGACCAACCAGGACGGTTAACCAACGCAGTTGAGTTTGCCGATCCAGCTGATGTGTTGGCACTCAACCAGGCGCAACTTTCTGCCGGGGCAACGGCTTTTTCCGCTTCGATGTGGGTTTTCCCAACCCAAACCAGGGATACTACCCAATCGATCTTTACAATTGGCAATGCCGGAAATTCTCAGCCGCGCTACGCAATTTCATTTGCACCTGGTTCGATGTTTTTAAGTGTGCAAAATGCGCCAAATATTCCAGTGGGTTCTATTCCACTATCGAAGGTGGAATTAATTAAAAACACCTGGAATATGATCACGCTGGTGGTAGAGCGTAATGCCGATAATACTGCTGAATACTATTCGCTTTATGTCAACGGGTATCTTGACAGCGCCTGGTCAGGTACTACCTACTCAGCCGGGTTGGGTAAAATCACCTTGGGTAACAGCGCAGGGTACAGTGGTTTGCAAAGCGGGGCGTTTACCGGCAAGATCGATGAAGTTGCCGTGTATGAGTATGCCCTGAATGAAATTGATATCCGCGATATGTTTGCCTATCAAATGGGGCAGGTGGAAGAATCCGCATCAATAACCATGACGATTGATGCCGAGGCACCTCAAGCCGCATTGATTTCATATAATCCGGACTTCCCTTATGTGAATCAACTGGACCGGATTTTGCATGTTGAGGCCAGTGATAGTACGACAAATATCAGTATGGTGGAAATGCAGGTCAACCATGTGGATGCTCCATCTCCGCAGTGGCAGATCGCCCCGGCCTGCCAGGATGCACCCGGCGGCACTGCTTTCTGCCCGACCTTTATCCCTGAATTTGGCGAGGGAATTTATACCCTGAACTTCCGCGCAGTGGACGAAGTGGGTAACCAGGTTGTTACACCGGAATATGACTTCTATGTTGACAACACTGCCCCGAAGATTTTTGCAAACTTGCAGAATGGAACCTTGTATAAAGCTGAACCGCATCCCTGGCTGCGGAAAACCTGGTACCTGTATATGCAAGGGCAGGTACTGGATGAAACCCTAAGTCAGGGTTCTCCCGGCAGCGGTCTGGACTTGAATTCTATCAAAGTGACCATTTATAGTGAAAATGGGGAAATTGTTGGGGCGGGTGAACAGCTTCCAATTCTGACCCCGGCAACAAATGGTTATGATTGGGAATTGGATTACCTCTTCCCGGAGAAAGAACCGACCGGCGCTTTGACAGCGGTTATTACCGCGACGGATATGGTCGGCAATCAGACAACGAAGACGATCAATTTCTTGTTGGATGCATCTTCACCCAATGCAAAAATGGAGAACAACCAGGTGCAGTTGACAGGGTTGGATTCATTATTGGATGCCAACACCATGGACGGTAAGTTAATCTCCGGCGGTGAGATCAGCGGCAGTGTTAACGACCAACCGAATGAAGGAATTCCTTACCTGACGGAGAGCGGTAAAGCGGCATCTTCCGGTGTATCCAGGGTTGAAGCAGCTTTTGAGTCTTCACTCGGTGTTTCCAGTATGTACAATGAGCCGTATCCTACCGGGTTATTAGCCTGGCTGCCGCTCGATTCGGCAAAATTACCGGAGGACGCATCCGGCAATCCGGATGAGAACGCACCCGAACGTTATTTCCTGGATATTTCTCCATACCAGTTCGCTGGTGTGTGCTCAGGTGTGAACTGCCCGGTCAGCGGCGAGAAGGGGCACAAGAGCGGATCGATGTACTTTAATGGCAATGAAGAATACATCAATCTGGGGCAGAATGTGAACCTTGCCAACCGTTCCTTTAGCGCAATCATCTGGGCGCGCCGTGATGCCGTTGGGCATAGTGATCCAATCTTATGGCAAGGACCGCTCTCTATGGCCAGCCAGCGCTTCCTGTTCGGTGTAGATTACAACGACAAGGTGGTTTGCGGGTTTGGCGGCAGTGATCTGGTCAGTGCCGAGGCTTACCCGGATACAGACTGGCATGCTTATGCCTGTACGTATGATCTGGATACCGGCAGGCGCGTAATCTACCGTGATGGGCAGGAAATTGCCAGCGGCCAGGCTGCGCCGGTACCCGAAATGTACGAGAATCTATTCATCGGTAGCGCACCGGTTGGCAGTTTTGCAGGCAGCCTGGATGATCTGGTTGTATTTGACCGCGCGCTGATCGCAGAAGAAATTCGCGAACAGTATACCGGTTACCAGACTGTTTATCACCTGACCGTGGAGGATAAATTCCTGGCGGGTGGGGACACTGTGATGGACCAATCCGGCTTTTTCCGTCGTGCGGCGTTGATGACCGGTGAAGGAGATGATCTAAACAAAGTCACTGCGGGAGCGGTTGGGAATTACGCGCTTAATTTTGACGGAGATGACCTTTTGGTGGTTGAACCGGCCTTCAGCCAATTGCTTGACCGTGGCAGCTTTACCCAATCTGCGTGGATACGCCCAACGGGTGGGGTTGGATTGCGCGGTATCATCAGTGAATACGATGAGAATCCCGAACAGCGCTATCCGTCTATTTACCTCAACGAAAATTACGGATTAACGGCTGGTTTTGGTAATCTGTATGACTGGCATGAGGTTACTACCCAGGATAATGTGGTGCTGCCGGATACATGGAACTTTGTAGCCGCCCGTTTTGACGGAACAATATATAGTTTGTTTGTGAATGGTGTATTGGCTGTTCAAACCAACGAGTTGGCCGGATTAATCCCCTATCCATCCGATCGTTTCAATATCGGAGAGAATTTTGTTGGAGAAATTGACGATGTCAAGGTCTTCCCGCGTGCTCTCTCTGATTTGGAAATCATTGCCATGACCCGTTCGGGTTGGCGTGAGGCGCAGCTTTCGGATACAGGCAGTGGATTAACCTGGTCTGCGCCAGTATTGCCCGGCCTGGAAGGTCCCTACCGGGTGGATGTGCGTGGGTGGGATAATTTCAATCTCTTTGACACAAGTTGGAATGTTGACCACCAATGGAGCGGTGTGGTGGATACACTTGCCCCACGGATTACGCTGCAACGAACGATCGATCCAGATGACCAATTCCTGGCGCATTACACATTTACAATTGAAGATTCTTACCTGGATGAAAGCTCGATACATCAAAATGTATGTGACCAAATCACAATTACACGGGAATATTTCAATAGCTCCTGGTTCCTGGCGACAGGCGCACCGCCCAACACGACCCTGTACCGGGTGAGTGGAACCTGTTCTGCGGATATTCGCACCTCAACGATCACCGGTTTTTATGCCTGTGATCTTGCAGGGAATTGTTCGATGAAGGAGTATTCATCGTATTATAAATTTGTCTATCTGCCAATGATTATTGGCGGTGGTGGAAGTGGCGGAGCGTTTGTAGGAAACCTCTCCCCAGCCTTGCCTTCAAAAATTAATGAAGAACAGGTGGAACGGGCAATGCAGTGGGCAACCCTTGCTGGTTCCGAACAAAAATCAGAAGGTGGGCAGGCTCCAGTGGTTGAAATCCTGACAGGTGAGTTGACGCCTGCAGATGCTCGCAGCTATTTCCATGCAAACATCAAGGGTTTCGTGAGTGATGACAGTGGAATTGCTGCTGTTCACGTAGAAATCTTACAAAATGGCGAGGTGGTGTATGCTGCCAAGGCGGCTGTATACGAAGGCTTATGGAATGCAGCCTGGACCTACCCACCCGGTGGCGCACCCGCCAACGGTACCTATACAATTCGAGTTACCGCGGTGGATGATGCAGGCCAGCAAACCAGCCAGGAACGCGAAATCCAAGTTCATTTGTTACCCTAGCCGCAGGAAAGGTGACCAAAATGCAACCAAGAAAGCCATTTCATCTACCCTGGCGGTTAACCGCATTATGTATCGCTCTGTTCAGCCTGTGCATGTCCGGGATCGCTCCTGCTGATGCAGTGACGATCCGGCAAACACCAATACCAATCACGCCAATAACCAGTTTTGATGACGGCTCGTATCCGGCGGGCTTGGTTTATGGACCAGACCAGTCCACCTGGTTCATGCTTTCTGCTAGTGGAGCTATTGGCTGGATTAATGGATTGAGTGCTGACACTTTTGCATTACCTGATCCGGCTTCTGTTCCGTTGGACATCACGATTGGCCCCGACCAGACTCTTTGGTTTACTGAGAAAAACAGTAATAAGATTGGACGACTGATTCCCGGCGGTGATTTAGAAGAGTTTGCATTGGAAGCAGCAGGGCGCAGCCCAACCGGCATTGCATTGGGGCATGACGAAACCATCTGGTTTACCGAGTTTGATGGGAATCGGATTGGGCGAATTACGTTGGATGGAACGATCAGCGAATTTTCATTACCGACGCCCAATAGTAAACCCCACAGCATCATTTCGGATCCGCGTGGCGATTTCTGGTTTACCGAGTGGGGGGGGTATCGAATTGGTAAGATTACACTGGAAGGTGAAATCACAGAATACACGATTCCAACCCCACCGGCAAGACCTTTAGAAATTCTATACGGACCGGATCAAAATCTATGGATTGTGTTTAATGCTGGTAAAACCATTGGGCGTTTCGATCCGCAAAATGAGACCTTTGCCTTGTTTCCGTTGGTCACCGCAAGCGCTTCGTTGACTGACCTGACAATTGGTCCAGACGGCCGCATCTGGTTTTTGGGCACTCATTCGGTAGGCTTTTTTGAACTGGTTAATGGTGCACCAGCCAATCTTCAGGAAAACCTGCTGGCAAACCCGGTGTATACCTATGACGGCCGCTCGCAGATCATTACTGGGCCGGATAATAACCTGATTTTTACCGCAGCGAATTCAAGTGCTATCAACCAGGTAATGCTCGATGGCGCTCCGCTGTTACGTGACTTGCAGCTGTTTATCACCTATCAGCCGCCGCTTCTGCTGGCTGCGGGAGAATTTTATATTGACACTTTGGTGGTTAATTACACCCATGCAGAAGCGTTAAATGTGGAATTTGACCTGACGCTGGATGAAAATATTCATTTTGTGCGCACAGACTTACCTGATGGAGATTGTACGGATAACGGTTTGACAGTCCATTGTGTGCTGCCTGCGTTGGGCGCAGGTGAGGCTCTGCCTGTACGCTTTGTGATGACTACTGACCGTATTCATGTGGAGTCGGTTAATCGTTCCTTTGCTTTTGAAGTAACACCTTCAGAGGGAGATTATCAGCCAGCCAATAATCGGGTCATTCTTCATAAGGAATTGCGGCGTTGGATCGAATATTTCAATGATTTCTCGCAAGGCGCGGATGATTTTTGGTCAGATCAGAAAACCAGTAAGCCGGTAGCCGGTTTAGATGTGTTGGGTTTGTTTGATAACCAGGAAGTGAAATTTAAATACCCGATTCTGCCTTCGCACGACCGGGTCTGGTTGTGTTTTGACCTGTATGTGTTAGGGCCGTGGGACGGCAGCCAATATGTGGCAGACGATGACATCACGGTCATTGGGCCGGATTTGTGGGCAAATTATATCGATGATCAACAATTGCTGGTTACCACATATTCAAACCAACGGCTCTATGACCAGGCATTTCCGGCAAATTACCCCGATGAAAAATTTGCCTTCCAAACGAAAGCGGCTGCATTGGGTGAGTATGATGGGTATTCGGCAATCCGAGATGCAAAATATCATTTTTGTTATCAAGAGGTGCATACCAATCTGGCGTTGGATATTTTATTTATGGGTTTGAATTTGGATGAGCTGGATCGAGAGAAGTGGGCGATTGATAATGTCAGTATCAAAATTTTTTATGACAATCTGTGGGACCGGGTGTATATCCCGTTTTTGGTCCGGTAGCTGGGGAAGGAGTGAATTGATATGAATCCTGGTAAAAAATTAAACTACAGGCGGATGATTTTTTCTCCAGCCTGGGTATTGATTCTGGTTGTATTGGCTGGCCTGATAAGCCCGGTTCAAACCGTGAAAGCGGCAGAACCTTTGAATACCGTGATTGAATTCACCAGCATCACGCCCAACCCGGCTTATATTAGCCAACAGTTGACGGTCAGCATCAGGGTCTCGTCAGTAAGCCGCGCCGAGGGGGTTCCCACCGGATACGTCGAAATCCGGTCCGGACAGAGCCTTGTATGCTATTTTGCTCTGGATGCTGCGGGTGAAGGAAATTGTAAACTGACCTATCTAACCCCGGCCACAGTGCCATTAAAAGCGTTCTATTTGGGCGATGATGGCTTTGTCCCTTCGGCTTCCGGTTTGGTAAACCTGGTGATAAAGAATAAACATACCCCGGTTGTGACGATTACCTCCGATACGCCGGATCCATCTATCATTAACCGAGCAATTACTGCGGAGGTGTCGCTCAGTTCCGATGGGCCTGTTCCCACTGGTAATGTCACAGTCTGGCGCAGTGACACAACTTGCACTGTTCCGGTTGTAACCTCCGCTGTCGATTTTTGTACATTAGGGCTTTCTGGGGGGATTGGTTCATGTTCGATGAATATGACCGCCGCGGGAAAAGTTTATTTATGTGCAGCCTATGCTGGCGATACGTATACCTTTCCGGCTGTTTCACCGGCTGTGCCGCATAAAGTCAGCGAATCGAACACCTTTACCACAATTACCAGTATGAGCCCGGAACCTTCGGTGTTGGATGAAGCCGTTTGGGTATATTACACCGTTACATCACCTGATGGTACTCCAGCCCCTGGTGACTATGTAAAAGTGACCAGTGGTTCTTCAACCTGCACTGGAACGATTGTGGATGGACGTTGTTCACTGACCTTTACTACGCCGCATTTGCATGATGTGGTTGCTGAATATCAGGGCAATATGGGGGTGAACCTAAACGCGACAAATCCGGTTGTATTGCAGCCCAGCACCTCAGAAATTTATATCCACCGGGTAAATGCCCCGCCGACTGATATTTCAATGAGCCGTGATCGTGTGACAGCATTTTCGCCGGTTGGAGCAAAGGTTGCCAGTCTTTCTGCAGTGGACCCCAACACGGATGAGACGCATACCTTTGAACTAGTGGCAGGTGCAGGGAGTGATTCAAACGCTTTGTTTACCATTAGTGGCAATCATTTGTTGGTCAATGCAAAAATTCTTGCCAATCCGGAATATCTGTCGATTCGTATTCGTGCGACTGATCCAGCCGGTCTATCGTTTGAAAAAGCACTCACACTGCGCGTAGTTGAAGAGATTGTTTTGCCGGAAACTGGTTTTGCTGCAGGCCGTGTTACAGTGCTTCTGCCGCAGCCGAAGGATAAGCAGTACCAGGTACTGGATGATTTGGTGTTGGAAATTCCCCGCCTGGGTGTGAAAGCTGAAATCACCGGCGTGCCTTTCAATGAAGGTGTTTGGGACACCAGCTGGCTGTGGGATAAGGCTGGCTGGCTTAATGGTACAGCTTTCCCAGGTTGGCAAGGGAATTCGGTGCTTGCTGCCCATAATTATTTGCCCAACGGTAAACCCGGTCCATTTGCCCGCTTGCATAAGTTGCGTTGGGGTGATCGTATCGTCGTGCAATCTTTTGGCAGCACCTATGTCTATGAGGTTCGAAATGTCGCGGTTGTCAGTCCGGATGATAAGGCTGTGGTTAGCCATGCCGAAGAAGCCTGGCTGACCCTGGTTACCTGTAAATCTTTTGATGAAGCGAGCGGCACATACCGGTGGCGCGTTGTGGTGAAAGCTGTATTGATTGATGTTCAATAAATTGGCAAATTAACGTCTGCCTGGTGTTGGGATGGATTGTAGAGGAGCGCGCGTCATGGCAAAATGGAATTTCCCTCGTATTCCTTTGAGGATTTGGCAAATACTTTTGGTGGGATTGATCTGTCTGGCTGCGGTTACAGGCGGAATCACTGGTGTTCATCCCGTACAGGCAGCCGGTGGCGAATTGACCGTTGCGTATATTGGAGATGACTTGCCTGCTGTTCTTGGCACAGCTTGGTCAAGGACCTATTCAGCCAGTGGTGGAACGGCTCCGTATACGTGCAGTATGTCCGGCAGCATTCCTGGTCTCACCTTTCAAACCAGCACCTGCACCCTTTCCGGCACGCCAACAGAATATGGTGTTTTTAGCGTGACAATTTCATTTCAAGATGATGCAAACCCGAAAAATACTGGCAGTGCAACGCTTGATTTCACCGCTGAGGCTGCAACGGTAGTAAGTTTTACATTACAAAGCGACCATCCAGGCGGCACCAGCCATTATGTGGCAGGGTTTCCAATCTGGGTCAATGTGCAGGTGGATTTTTCCCCCACAATTAGCGGTGAAAAACCAACCGGCAGTGTGGCGGTCACCTCTGGGGTGGGCGGGCCAACCTGTTCAGCGGCATTGGATAGTAATGGACAGGGTGAATGTGCATTGATTTTCCCCACTTCAGGTTCTAAAACAATCCAGGTAGATTACACCAGCGATAATACCTATTTCCAAAACAGCTCTGATAGCAACACAATTACAGTTGGGGAACTGGAGGTAACTTCGGCGTTGAGTACTGGCCGAAATCATACCTGTTGGCTTTCCAGCAGCGGGCGAATGTCTTGCTGGGGGCTTTCGGATGGTTATCCGGCCGGTGATCCTACCATCCTGGGACCATTCTCTAAAATCAGCTCAGGAGGGTACCAGACCTGCGGTCTTAATATGGACGGCACAATTTCCTGTTGGGGGGATAACACGGATGTAACCTTGAATATTCCATCCGGAAATTATGTAAATATCAGTGCCGGTGATGAGCATGTCTGCGCGATTGATGTGAATCGTATCC
Source organism: Chloroflexota bacterium (assembly GCA_029265085.1). The sequence continues at coordinate 65,913 of JAJUJY010000001.1, read as the reverse complement.
TGCACTGTTGGGGAAATCTGACAACGGCTTTACAGGCGGTTCCTACCGAAAAAGTTACAACCGTTAGCGCGGGGATAACCCATGACTGTGCCATTCTCAAAAGTACCAGCAAGCCGGTTTGTTGGGGCAGCAGTACCAGTGCCCCCAACTTAACCTTGAAGTCATTAGAGGTTGGCAATACCCATGCCTGCGGCTTGAAAACGGATGGATCAATAACTTGTTGGGGACCGACGATCCTGACACCCCCTTCCGGCACTACTTATACTGTGGTGGATTCAGGTTCAAATTATAGCTGCGCGAAAAAAACAGATGGGAAAATTTCCTGCTGGGGTAGCGGTAATCCAGGTGTGGATACAGCCACTGTTTTTGACCAGTTTTCCAGTGGATTTTTACATTCCTGTGCATTGAAACCGGCTGGAGCCAGCCAGACACTTTCCTGTTGGGGTGATAATACCTACGGGAAAGCACCCGCAATTACTCTATCTCCAACCACCATATCCCAATACCTGGGCAAAGATAAACCGTTTAGCCAATCCTTTTCTGCAGCAGGTGGAAATGAGCCCTATACCATTGCGGTTTCAAGCGGTAGTTTACCAGCCGGAGTTACCCTATCCGGGGCAGACCTTAGCGGATCTCCATCCGTAGCAGGTACTTTCAACTTCAGCCTGTCAGCAGCAGAAACTTTTCCGGGCAGCGGCCTGCCCCTGGCACTCAGTCCGAAAGTGCAAAATTATTCGACCAGTGTTATTGATGGAACAACCACATTATCCATTTCGCTGCCAGCTTCAGTGGATGCAGGCAGCCCGGCGCTGGTACGGGTGACGGTGAACAAAATTCCATCAGCACCGCAAGTGACCGGCGATGTACTGGTGTCCAGTTCAGATAGTGATGCGTCCTGCCGGGCGACCCTGGACTTGAGTGGAGTCGCTGAATGTACCCTCTACTTCAGTGTGTTTGGTACGCAGACCGTAACGGCCGCTTACGAAGGGGATATTTATTACAAACCCAGCAACGAGACCTCTTCTATCCTGGTGAATTCCGTTGAAATTACTCCGGCGATCGGTTCAGGAGACCAATTCTCATGTACGATCGACGGGACCGGAAAATTGGCTTGCTGGGGTAAGGATGATTCCTTCCAAAGTTCAAATCCTGCCGCGGGTGTTTTTGATCAGCTGGATTTAGGAAAAACCTACGGTTGTGCATTGGGGCTTAACCGAATGGTGAAATGTTGGGGCAATAATACCTACGGCGTTGTTTCTACGATACCAGCCACAACCGATATAGCCAGGGTCACATCCGGAAATACCCATTCCTGCTTGATGACGAAAGCTGGGTTTATTCAATGTTGGGGCAATAGTGCCTTGAACCGTCTGTCTGTACCTAATCCAGGTTTCCTTCGATTATATACTGGGGTGGATGCAGGGAATGATCATACTTGTGGTCTGGTTGATGATGGTAGTGTGCGCTGCTGGGGTGTAAATACCTATGGACAAACAACAATTCCGGCGGATTTGCTAACCCGTGGGATCATCACAAAAATTAGTTCGGGCGGCACGTTCACCTGTGGGCTGCACGAGGATGGTTCGCTGGAATGCTGGGGTGGAAATGGCGTTGTGGATAGTATCCGCACTGAACCAACCGGTGAATTTGCCGATGTTTCGGCGGGGGGTAATTTCGCCTGCGCAATCAATGCGAGCGGTGCTGCCACCTGTTGGGGTGGATTGGCAACTGCTCCGGCGGGTTCTTTTACCCGAATAGCTTCCGGCGCTGACCATGTTTGCGGTATTCTTACGAATGGAACCATGCAATGTTGGGGAAACAACAGCAGCGGACAGGCGCCTGTGGTCTCAATTTCCCCGGCCAGTCTGCCACAGGCAAATAAAGGCGTGACATGGAGCGCACAGACCACGGCAGCAGGTGGAAGAGATACCCAATATTCCTACAGTATCAGCTCAGGTAGCCTGCCAAATGGCCTGACGCTTAATTCCACTTCGGGCTTGATTTCCGGCACACCTGCTGTGGCGGGGGTTTACCCTATTACATTACGCGCACAGGAAGCAGATCATAATCCGGCTTTGACTGCTGAAAAATCGTATACGCTCACGGTGCGCGGATTGGTAGATGCAAAGATCGATACCGCCTCACCTTCCAGTGCAATGGCTGGCAGCCCGGTGCTGGTGAATTTCTCTGTGCATGCGCAGAGCGGCGATAGCATGGGCGTTGAACCAACCGGCATGGTAACGGTCAGCGCGGAGGGCAACGAATGTCAGGTGAATCTGCTCAATGGGGTGGGAAGCTGCTGGATGCTTTTTGCCACTTCTGGCACCAAAGAAATTTCTATTGTTTATCCGGGAGATGAGCTTTATCAGCAGGGGAATAATCAAGCAACTGCATTTGAGTATATTGTTTCCCCATTTGTGCAAACACCCCAGCTTCGCACCGGGTTGGATCATACGTATATTTATAAGGCGGATGGAACTTTGGGTTGTGTTGGAGTAAATTGTGCACTGACCACTCTGACGGGTGCATTTGTCCGCCTGGGTGTTGGGGATGATTATGCCTGTGGTCTGCGCACCAATGGGAATGTGGTGTGTGTGAGTTATGGTGGTGCATCCCTGCCGCTTTTTGAAGAAGGCCCGTATATTGACCTGAGTGTCGGTGAAGCACATGTGTGCGCGCTGCGCATTGGCGGGCAGGTGGAATGCCAGGGCAGCAACGCATCCGGGCAGACTTCTGCTCCGGTTGGCTTGTTCAGTATCTTAAGCGCAGGCGGCGGTCATACCTGCGCATTGAACAACAGCGGTGAAGCAGCCTGTTGGGGGGCAATCAATGCGCCGCCGGCAGGCGCTTTTACCCAACTGGTGTCCGGATCAGCACATTCCTGTGGGCTGCGGTCAAACGGCAGCGTGGAATGTTGGGGAGATAACAGCAGCGGGCAAAGTACTGTGCCAGTGAGTCCGGCCAGTTTCAGCCTGATTGCAGCGGGAGGAAACCAGACCTGCGGGTTGGATGCAAGCGGTGCTGCGACCTGTTGGGGGGATGATTCTGCTGGCCAAACCAATTCTAGGTATGGCAGCTTTGTTGGGCTAGCAACGTATGATAATCATGCCTGCGGTATTCGAGCCGGGAATAAATTGACGTGTTGGGGGCAGGATGATGCGGGTGAAGCACCGCAGTACAGCTTTACACCAATAACTGTCCTTGAAAGTCCCGTGTATACGTACTACGAACACCGTTTTGATATTGCTGGCGGCGCGAAACCAATTGCCGTCAGTGTAGAAGGCGCATTACCCCCTGGAATGGAAGTGGATCCAACTGGAAGCGCAGTAGCTGGGATCATTCCGGAAATTGTGATCAATGATCTCAGCCCGGCAGGTATGATTTTTTACGGCACACCCAATGTACCAGGAGCTTATCCTTTTGTTCTGCGATGGACGGATGCTTCTCTATTCCCATTGGTGATGGAGCAGCCTTACACGCTGACGATTACCGGCGGAGACCTTGCCTTGGATTTAGCGCCTTTCTCCCCGGTGGATGCGCTGCAGAATAATGAATACCGCTTTAAGGTTGTGGTCTCGGTGAATACTTCGCTGGCGATCCCGGATGTGGTGGCGGAAGTAACGTTGCCGGTGGGGTTGTCTAATATGACTGTGGATGATCCGGATTGCTCAATCAGCGGACAGATGTTGACTTGCCAGTTGGACAGCGTTGCTCCTGGAAGCCCGCATATCATCTGGGTCAGCGGTAAGGTGACCGCAGAAAAAGGCGAAACATTGGATTTCAGCGGCAGTGTGGAAACAACCCGGGTAGGATGGCCGGAAACTGCTGCGCTGAACAATACCGACAGCTTCAGTACGCAGGTAGCCTGGCAGGCCGAAGTTTTGAATGAAGTGTTTGACCAATCACCGTTTGACGGTTGGACGGGCGGCTCTCCATTAACCGCACCCAATGGCCAGACAATCCTTTCTGGTAGTGGAGAACCTACCCTCTACCTTGACCTGGATGGTTTACCGGCGCATAAGAATGTGATCCTTAGTTTTGACCTGTATGTGATCGGCGGTTGGTTGGGGAATAATCCGGATGGTGATCCAAGTCAATGGTTCTTAGGGCAGGTTGGATTTAGCCCGTTGTTGGATACCAGCTTCTGCAACGATCTATGCCAGCAGGCTTATCCCGGCTGGCTGCCCGGTAGCTCCTTCCCGGCTCGTTTTGGTTCAGCCGCTCAAGATGAGTTGGGTTTTGAAGTGAGCGGCGTGCCAGTGCCGGATACCCGCTATCCATTGCGATTCAAATTCACGCATACTGCTGAAGACCTGCACCTGTTCTTTAGCTCACTGAACCTGCCAGATGGCGCATCATGGGCAATAGATAATCTGGTTGTGGAGGTAGATGCCGGGTACACCCAACTTTATTTACCTGCGGTCATCCGGTAAATTGTCTTGAAAAATTCAAAAACGCGGCTTTGCGTCAGTTCGTAAAAAAAATGGAATCGGAGAAAAATTTCCGATTCCATTTTATATTGCAGGCGGAAATTGTCAGGAAATTAAGGTTTCCAGGGCTGCCTGAGATTGGTCTCGCACTGATTCATGCAGGCTTTTTCCATGGGAATCCATTGTTACAACAGCCGGGAAGTCCTTCACTTCAATCACCCAGATTGCTTCGGGTACACCAAATTCCAATTTGTAAACCCCTAAGACTTTTCGAACCGATTCGGCGATAAACGACGCCGCTCCACCGATGGCATGAAAATACACACCGGGCACTTCCTGGCACGCTTTGAGAGTTTTTGCGGCCATTCCTCCCTTGCCAATCACGCCTTTAAGATTGAAATGGCGCATCACATCTCCCTGGTAGGGTTCTTCGCGGATGCTGGTGGTTGGTCCGGCAGCCACAAATCGGTAATTTTTACTGTCCAACCCGCTGACTACTGGACCGCAGTGATAAATTGCCCCACCATTTAAGATCGGTTTGATGGCTTGATACACCGCGAGGTCATCTTCGCCTGGCTGGCGTGTTTTTTTGATGAAGGTATCGGACAGCCATTTGTGGACTGCGTCTCGTCCGGTGATCATGATGCCGGAAAGCTGTACCGTATCACCAACATACAATGATTTAATATCCTCATCCGAAATGGGGAAGGTGAGCTGCTTATTCATACGTCACCTCGTCATTTTTTACTTTCATGCTGCGGCGGCGGTAAGCCCAACACATATAAGAAATCGTCACAAAGAAAGAGGCCGGCAGCCGGTGAGTTGCCGTAATTTTGGTGCCCAATACCGTTGCCTTACCACCAAATCCCATGGGACCAATCCCTAGCTGGTTGGCTTCCTCGGTAATCCGGTTTTCCAATGCGGCCAGTTCAGGGTCCGGGTTAACATCCTCAACACTGCGCAATAATGCTTCTTTTGAAGCGACATAGGACGTGCCGCGGTCCCCGCCAATGGCAATTCCTAAAAAGCCCGGTGCACAGCCCTCGCCTTGTGCCTGGTGAACTGCATCTAAAGCGGCTCGCCGGACCCCTTCCAGGTCTCGACCAGCCTTCAGGCGATCATTGGGGAGCGAATATTGCGCGCCAACATTTTCGCAGCCACCCCCCTTCAGCATCAGCTCAATGGTCAGGGTATCGCCGTCCACATCTTCAAAATGAATGGTGGGGAAGTGCTGATCGCCCAAATTATTGCCGGTATTTTTGCCATTGAGCGAATCAACCGCATTTGGCCGCAAGTAGGTCAGGCTGGTTGCTTCAGCAACCGCGGCTTTGATTTGCTCCCGCAAAGCGCGCGGGCTCCATCCATCAGGGTAGCGAACAAAAAAGATCGGGGTTCCGGTATCCTGGCAGATTGGCGTGGAATTTTTACGGGTCATTTCCACGTTTTTCAAGATCGTTTCCAGCGCACCGCGGGCAGCTGAACCTGGTTCCTCTTTTTCCAATGCGGCGCGAAGTTTCCGCTCAATTTCGTCTGGTAAATTGGTGGAGGTCAGGCGGATCAATTCCAGAATTTCTTTCGTCAAATCAGGCATATTGCGCTCCTTATGATTGAACGGTTGAATACCAGTGCGAAAGTTGTCTATAAAAGCCGAGTGGCAAGGAATACCCATTAATTAGTTATTTTTTGATGCAAATACGGTCTATTCCATGACTTATTTTATCTTATTTGCCGTCAAATTTCATATGAAATTGTATTGAAAACTTTATGAAACGGGTTGGATACTGGAAGGATGCAAAAAAACTGGGATACATCTTATTAAGTGAAAATGCGAAACGATGAAATTTTACTGAAATCATAGATGTTTTTTACTATGCGGATGAGCGTTTTTTACCAGACTTCACTGCCCTTGTTTTGTAGAATATAGTCAGCCAATATATTTTCCAAAATTATATATTTCCGGTAAATGGAAACGCTTGAAGCATATCCTTCTGAGCGGTTCTGTTGATGTTCCTGTTCGCGACAACCTAGGAGACAAGATGGAAGAGACAAATCCCAAAAATAGCAAATGGGTCGATGGGCCTCTAGCAGTTGTTTTTTTGTTGGCGTTGATGATGGTCTTAATTTTGTTAATCAAGCCGTTTAAGCTGCTGGGAATTGGAGGGTATGGAATATATGGGATTTTGTGTTTAGCCCTGGCCATTTTCTCGCTTTTGCGGGCAACCGATGACCGTTTGAAAGTGGTCAGCCGTGCATGGTACGGTATTTTGGGGGGAATGTTCACCTGGACCGCTTCCGAAATGGCTTCCTTGGTAGGCGGTATTTCTATTGAAAATTATGACGGTTTGTGGTTTTTCCTGATCGCTTTTTTACCTTTGCTGACTTTGATCTATCGCAAGATCTTGAGCGGTGGAGCACTGTTCTTTGTGGCGATATTTTATATGAACTGGGGTTCCCATCTGCTGCTAAAAGTTCCCCGCCATTATGCTGAAATGGTTCCGTTCTTAACGACCCTGGAGAAAATTTTTGCGATTGTGGCAGGTTTGGGTATTGCCGGCCTGTTTTATTGGATTTTTGCTCGCTGTAAAACGCGTACTGAACGCATTTGGTGCGCTGTGTGGGTTTGGATGTTGATTACGGTGATTTTGTACGTTGTCAAAGGATAAATTTTCATTTGAATCAGGAGGATTGTGGATGAATTACAACGAATTTCATTCTCATAAATGGTCAGCGGTTTTTCAGGATGCCTACCAGCGCTTGCAAAAGGCGAATGAGGAGAAAGCGGCTGGAAATCTTGTGAAGGCTCAAGAAGATTTCGCCAAAATTCAAAAGGGAGATTTCTCTGATCCGGAAGCGATCTATCCTGGTGTGACGATGTGGGTGCCGTATTTCCGTGCGGTTCAGGGTGAGATGGCACTACGTTACCAGACTCTGCGGGCAAATTTCACTGGCACATTGGATGAAGCAAATCTGGAAAAAGTGAGCCGAGAGCTGTTTGAGCTGTTCTTGTCTGATGCCAGGGAATTGTTAAAACGCTATGGCTATCTTGACCCAGCCCTGGTAGATGAAATTGCGGCTGATGGTCCAGAGGAAACGGGGATGCCAGCGGATTGGTTGGAGCACTACCAGGATTTGAGCCAGCGTACCGAACTGGCAGTCCAGCAGCTGGATTTCTCCCTGGCACTCTTGCAGGAATGGATGGCACTTTCCTTACGGGGCGTGTTAAATTACAACTTCAACCTCAACCGGCAGGCAGTCCTTGCGGGGCAAATGATAAACCAGGTAGGGGTGGATGGCCTGGCTGAAATGATTGCTCACACCCGCGAAGAGTTTGGCTGGAAAGTTTCCCAGGTATTTTTCCGAGATACCTTTGGCAAACTTGGTCTGGAGCAAGATCAGCTATACCAGCTTGGCCGTTATGCAATGTTCTCTGATCAAATATTACGGTCTTTGGATGCAGATATCAGCGGTGAAGGAATTCTGAAAGCTCGGCTCTCCCGTGTGGAAAACTGCCAGTTATATTCCAACTTCCTTACAGCCGGGCAAATATTAGGCCATCCAGTAGAACACCTGAGTGTGGCTATTTGTGAATTCTGCGAGTCGCATGGGCAGAAAAATGCGGCGCTCTTTACGCCGCCGGATATGCGCCCGGAATACACCCGAAAACAATCTGTGGCGTATGGCGCAGATGCTTGCCTGTTCCAGAGTGTCTATTATGCCGGTGATGAAATGGACCGGTTTATGGAAGCCAACGAAATCATTTTTGCGGAGGAAACAGAATGAGATTCAAGGATAAGGTCGCAATTGTAACCGGCGGCGGCTCTGGTATCGGTGAAGCAGCTGCCAAATTGTTTGCCAGGGAAGGCGCTTCGGTTACCGTGGCGGATTGGAACGGTGAAGGAGCGGAACGGGTTGCCGCAGAGATTAACGCGGAGGGTGGAAAGGCAATTGCCATCAAAGTGGATGTCTCCAATGCAGACCAGGTGGAGACGTTGGTGGATCAAACCCTGGATGCCTTTGGTACGATTCATATTTTGGTCAATAATGCTGGGATCAACCCGGTTTCTCCGTTCATTGTCGCCACGGAAGATGAGCTTGACCGTGTGCTTGGGGTAAACATCAAGGGCATTTTCCTTTGCTCCAAAGCTGTGGTGCCGATCATGATTGATAACATGTACGGAAAAATCATCAATGTAACCAGCATCATGTCCATCATTGCCGGATTTGGCCAGTCTGCTTATAACGCTTCGAAGGGCGGCGCAAAACTGCTGACTCAGGGTATGGCGATTGACCTGGCCGAATACGGCATCAATGTTAATGCGGTCGCGCCAGGCATGGTGAAGACTGGTCTGACCCGCGGCATTTCTGCTGATGCGACTCGCCGTGCCTGGTTTGAAGAAAAAATTCCGATGAAGCGTATGGGCGAACCTGATGATATTGCCCTGCCGATTTTATTCCTGGCCTCGGATGATGCCCGGTATATCCATGGTGAAACCCTCGTCGTGGACGGGGGCATGATCGCTACTCGCTAATATTTAAGAGGAGATAAACAATGGAACCCAAAGATATTATTGCTCGTTTGCCTGAAATGTTCTTGGCGGAAAAAGCAAAGCGCTACAATCGTGTGATCGAACTGGTCATCGATGGGCCTGCTGGCGGTCACTGGTGGTTAGAGATTCAGGATCAAAAAATCGCTGTTTTTGAAGGCCCCAAAGATGATGCCAAGATCAAGGTAAAAATGCAGGACACCGATTTTGTGGATGTCTTCACCGGTAAAAATAAGGCCATGAATCTGGTAACCGCCAAGAAGATGACCTTTTCTGGACCGATGACAGAAGGAATTGCCTTCATGTCTATCTGGAACATTCCAAAGCCGCAGGCGTAGATAAATTACCTCACTCCATATAGGGATAGCCGGGGCAGGGAGTGCAGCCCCTGTCCTGGCTGAGTACGGTCACCCCCCTTTTTTTTGACAATCGACAGGAGCAGTACGATGGGACCCGCACCGCATGAATTGTTGTTTGGTGTCGTTGTGGTTTATGTTTGGAATACGTTGTACTTTGAGAAAGCGCTGAACCTGCGTTTGAGCTGGTGGCGGCACTTAGTGATCACGCTTTGGGGCAGTTCTGCTTTCTTGATCAATACGCTGCTTGACGGCAGTCCATTAAAAATGCCGCTTACTCTGGTGCATACAGCGATCCTAATCGGTTTGTTCATCTGGTTATTGGTGATTCCGGTAAAGGCCAGCCTGATTCAAAAAATCCTGCTGGCATTCTGCGTGGTTAGTTTTACTGCGGTATTTATGACGGCCGAAAGCGTCGCCCGTGCGATTACATCATTAGGCCGCATGGAACCTATGTATTTCATCCTGTTCTCCATCGGCATGGTAATTGCCCTGGTGAATTGGGAAATTTTCCGCCCCCGTTTCGCTGCGGGATAAGTCAGGTGGAGGGATTGATATGAAGAAGTTTATGCTTCGGGCATTGGGTGTTGTGATTTTATTGACGGCTGTTCGTGCGGCTACGGTCGCCATTGCGCCGTTAAATAATGCATATATGCGCTTTTTGGGCGTTTCAGATGTACTGGCTCCAACCATCAGCGGGACAATCCTGGCGGTTGGCTATGTCTTCGCTGTGTTTGGCCCCTTGGTGGGCGGGCGTCTGGCAGATCGTTGGGGTACTACCCGCACCTTTGTCAGCGCTTCTATTGTGTTTGCGCTATTCTATTTCTTATGGAGTTCTGCCTCAAATTACTATTTGCTGTACATTTACCGGGCAGTTTTAGCGCTTTGTACCGGTGCGTTGTACATTGGCGTGCAGGCATTCATGTTGAATGGCGCTCCCGCCGGAAAGAAAGGCATGGCGATGGGATTGTACGGGTTGGGCTTTGGTTTAGGTTCAGCAATTGGCCCAACCATTGCTTCGCGGCTGCTGACCCCGGATGATGTAACTCGCCCCTTTGTAGTCCTTTCGATTGCCTGTATTGTTGGCACGATCTTTTCAATTGGGATTGTCGCATTGCAAGGCCGTGCGGATAAGGCGGCTCCAAAGCCAGTTTCTCAGGCTGCAAAAGGGTCTGGTCTTGGCCTGGCTGCTTTAAAGAAGCTCAATACGACCAGTTTATTGGTCTTTGGTATGGGCATTTTTTATGGTGTAGCCCAACTTGCCGTTTTGACCAATATTGATGATTTAGGCGTGTTTGGATTTGGGCTAAAGCCTGGAACAGCCATGATGGGATTGGTCGTCTATTCAGTGATTTCATTGTTGCAGCCCGTAGGCGGCATGTTGGGAGATAAGTTTGGGCAGGCCAAGATGGTCTTTTTGGGTATGCTGCTGGTGGCAATTGGTTTTGGTCCGCTGGCCTTTTTACCCAATCCATCCTTAATTTACCCGTTCATGGCAGTTGCTGGGGTTGGAGCAATGTTGTTTACCCCGAGCAGCACAGCTTTGATTGGCCGCTATGCGGCTCCGGAAATTAAAGGCACCGTTTTGGGTATTTTCCAAAGCATCACTTCCTTAGGAAGCGCAGTGGGTGTGTTACTGGCTGGCGTCCTTTATAGTGCCAGTACAGTTAAAGCACCTTTCTATATGGTAACGGTCGCTATGACCTTTGCGGCTGGGATGGCTTTGGCTGCTTTCCTTGCGGACCGCAAGGCAGTGGCTGCTGCCGCAGCCCAACCGGAATCGGCTTCAGCCTAATTTATCCACACGAGGAATTGATATGAACTCTGGTATTGTCAGTTATGGGGTAGCGGTTCCGCGCTGCCGGATTGCGGCGGATGAAATCCTCAAGGTCTGGCAGAATACGCACAAAATGCTGCTCCAAAAGTTGGGTTATGAGGAACGCGCAGTTCTCTATCCTGACCAGGATACGATTACTTTGGCCATTGATGCGGCCACGCAGGCGTTAGAACGTGCGCCGATATCACCGGACGCAATTGGTGCCCTGATTTTGGGCACAGGCACAAATCCGTACCAGACGAAGGCGTCAGTGACGGTAATTGCTGAGGCTTTAGGATTATCCAAGTCGATCATTTCATTTGACCTGCAATTTGCCGGAAAATCAGGAACATCTGCCATGATTGCGGCACAAGCACTGGTGGAAAGCGGGATGGTGGACTATGCTCTGGCGATTGGGGCTGATACCATCAACCGCCACATTGCCCCAGGTCATCTGGCAGAGTATGGCGCTTCGGCGGCTGCTGTGGCAATGATCATTGGTAAGGAGCAGGTGATTGCCCGTATGATCGATTCGGCATCTTATGCCCAGGACCAATCGGATAATTTCCGTGTGGAAGGGGACCGCTTTATCCAGGTAGGCGGCGGTATGGGCGGGTATGTCTCCAGCTGGGGCGTCAGTGATAATGTTCCTGCTGCAGTTCGATTGCTGTTCCAGAAAACTGGGATTACTCCGCAGGATCTAAACGCCTGTGCGCTTCATCAGAACAGCTTTATTGTGCCGATGATTATTTCGCAGCCGCTCAAATTGGATGTGCGCGAAACGGTATTGACGCATATCTTAACCCCATTGATTGGCGACCTGGGCGCGGCTTCTTGCCTCTTGCCAATGGCCAATATTCTGGATGAAGGTTCGGCGGGGCGAAAGGTGTTGGTTGCCGGGTTTGGCAGCGGTGCTGGCGCAGATGCTATCTTGCTTGAAACAACCGAGTTGTTGGAAAACTACCCGAACATGGAGCGTTCTGTCATGGAACTGCTTGATGACAAAATCATGCTGGATTACGGCACAGCCCAAAAATATGAACATAAATATCTTCGCCCGGCTACCCTCATTTCGGGCTACATTTAGGAGGTGACCATGAAAATTCCAAAAAAACCTTCTCGCCGGGTGATGGTAGTTGCCGGAGCTATGACCAAACCGGGAAAAGACCTGGTGGATTACCGCCAATATGCTGCCCGCCCTATGTTTGAAGCCCTGGATAGTATTGGGCTTAAGGTGGATGACCTGGAAATAATCTCGTTAGCGTACAACGAGCGCAGTGTTCCTGATGCCGCAATTGCACCGATTATGTGTGATGCATTAACCGGCTTGCGCGTTCCCGTAGTACCGGTTTCGGCAGCCTGTACAGGCGGTGGTGTGGCAGCTTTCAATATGTATCATTTCATCGCCAGCGGACGTTATGATGTGGGTGCGGTGATCTCGTTTTCTCGGTCGGAAGTGTTCTTCCCGATGGATACTGCCAGTGCGATGGGTAATTACACCGATGTGGATTTTGCCCTTGGCTTGACCCATATCCAATACAGCTCGCTTAAGGAGAGCCTGTATATGCAAAAATACCATCCCGGCGACTACACCCCGGAAGCGCGGTGGGCGTATCAGGATCACTGGTATGGCAAGCGTAACCTGTACGCTGCATTGAATAAAGGCGAAATGCCCAGCCAGGAAGATTTGATGGATACCGGGATTGTGGGCTATAGGGCTCGTTCTGCTGCCGGTCGCGAACAGGCCTGCTGTTTGATTATGATGTCTGAAGATGCAGCACGCCAGTTTCCTCAGCCAATCTATTTTGATATGAGTATCGCCTTCCGGTCTCCGTATTTAGGCGCGCATTTCTATTACCAGCACCCAGAACACCAGGCCGCTGATATTACCGAACAACCCGGTGTGGCTATTGCCGCACGGACAGCAATGGCAATGGCCGATGTGACGGTTCAGGATGTGGATGTATTCCAGGTGCATGATCTGACCCCTGCCGATGGGTTTATGCAATTAGAAGCGCTTGGGTTGGCAAAACCGGGTGAAATGAGTAAGTTGATCCTGGATGGGGTAACTGCCCCAACGGGACCTTTCCCAACCAACACAGACGGCGGCGCAATTGCATTTGGTCACTCCAGTGTGGGCGGCGATTTCCCCTCCAAGGTAGTGGAAAATATCCTGCAGCTGCGCGGCCAGGCTGGAGAGCGCCAGGTAGCAGATGCGCAGGTAGCTCTGGCGCATGCTTACGGTACGCACCAATCGGTTGATTCCGTTGCGATTATGAAGAGAGGTTTTTGATGAGTGAATTCCCTGAAATCATCCCACGGTTGGAGGCATACAGCACCATGCGGACATACCGCACGCGTGATGCTCGCTACCATTTGAAAGGTTCTCAGTGTCAGGATTGCGGCGAAAAATATTTTCCACCGCGTGAAGGATTGGTATGCCCGAAGTGTTTGAGCCGTAACCTGGTTGATTATTACCCGCCCAAGCGCGGTGTAGTAGTAACCTGTTGGGTGGATGATGTGGCTTACCCGGCTATTGGCTACAATGAGCAGCCTCCGCGTTCCATTGTGGCAGTTCGTCTAGAAGATGGCCTGCATGTGATCTCGGAAGTGGTTGAAGCGGAAGGGAAAAAGATTGAGGCTGGTACCCCCGTCCGTGTAGTGATCCGCAAGCACAAACGAGAAGATACTGGTAACTGGGTATACGGATATAAATTTATTGTGGTAGGGTAGATTCTATTTAGAAAAAGGGAGCGCATCTATTTGCGCTCCCTTAAAAACTGATTATGAAAAAAAATACCTTCTTGAAAATAATAGGCTTTTTCCTGCTGGCGCTGATGACCGTGAGCGCTGGTTTTGTTTTTTGGGCTTTGTGTGCATCTCAGCCTTTGCCGCAAGCGCTGGCTGCGATGCACTCTGATGATTTGGTGCGTGTTGAGCAGGGTGAATGGATTACTTACGAACCGGTTGATCGTACCCATGCTGTCGGCGTGATTTTTTACCCCGGCGGGAGGGTGGATGCGCGGGTATATGCGCCGCTGTTGAAACGGATTGCTGCAGAAGGTTACCTGGTGGTAGAACCCAGCATGCCATTAAACTTGGCTTTGTTTGGCGTTAACCGTGCAGATCAGGTCATGCTTGCACATCCAGAAGTGGATACCTGGGTATTGGGTGGTCATTCGTTGGGCGGGGCCATGGCAGCTCAATATACCCATCAACACCCGGCAATTATTTCCGGATCGTTTTTCTGGGCTTCTTTCCCGGCAGAGCAAAGCAGCCTGGCGGATCAATCGCTGCCTGTTCTTTCCATCTCTGCGGAATTGGATGGATTGTCCACCCCAGAAAAAATTGATGCGTCGAGAGCGTATTTGCCAGCCAGTGCAGAGTTTTTTCAAATTAAAGGCGGCAATCATACCCAATTCGGCTGGTACAACTTACAAAACGGTGACTTAGCGGCACAAATATCAGTTGAAGATCAACAGGAACAAATTTATCAAAAAATGAGCCAGTTTCTTGCAGCGATTGAAAACCAATAAGCTAAGGTGATGTGTGGCAAAATCATGTACAATACCTGTAGTCACTCATCCCCAGTTTACCGTATGTTTCGAATAGGGAGAACACATGGCGACAGCATATCATGGGCTGCCCCTGGAAAACATCCTTGATTTGAATTTGATCTATCCTGTTTTGGACCTGGTTGCACGTCTATCAGGGTACACGGTGTTTTTGCAAGAACCTTTGGAAAAACGGCCGCTCTTTGCTCCGCAAACTGCAAAAGTGCCTGACCTGTGTAAAAACTTACTGCGCTGTGATGACCACCGCCAACAGTGCAATCGGTTTTTGATCACATCGGGACATAAAGCGATTGTCAACCGGAATTATATTACCACCTGTCCTTATGGGGTTCGCTTTAGTATGGCGCCTGTGTTGATTAATCGCGGGGCAAGTGCAGCCGTATTAGTGGGGGGATATACCCGCACGGAACCCTGGACGGATGATCAGATCGCGCAAATAAAGAAAATTGCCACGGAGAACAATCTTCGCCTGGACGAGGTTGAACAATGGCTTGCGGCATATCCGATCTCAACTGAAGAACATCTTTTTGCGGTTTCAGATTTTATTTATCGCTCAGCCTCTTACCTGATGAGTATTTCTACTTTGTACAACCGGCAATATGATCTGTTGCTCAGTCCGGACCTGGCTGTGGCGCGGCAGTTATACCGCGGCGCAAGCCCGTTCTTTGATGAACTACCGATGGATCCACGCTTTTTAGGTCCATATAATGCGCAAGATGAGCGCAATCTAATTGAGGCAATTGCATTGGGGAAACGGGAAGAGGCAGAGGCACAGCTGGAAAATATTCTTTCCAAATTGTTTACCCGTTTGCCGCGCGGTTCACTGGAGCTTAAAGGCCGGTTAATGGAACTGGCTGTCTTAATTACACGCGCTCCGCTGTTTTGGGAGGGAGTATCACGGGGAGAGGCAGTTTCTTTGCAAGTGCAGCCGGAGTTGTATCCGCCGGTTGGCCGGGATGTGTACACCTTCCGGCAGTGGTTGTTTACCGTGATGGAACAAATATTAGAAACGATCGACCGGAAACACGAGGATGCCAATACAGCGTCAGTTATCCGGCGGATCATTCTTTATATCAACTCAAACCTGGATCAAAAATTAACTTTAGAGAGTATTGCTGTCGAGATGAATTTTTCGCCCCAGCATCTTAACCGTATGTTCCGGACGGAAATGAATATGAGTATCAGTGATTATATTATCCTGGCGCGGGTCGAGGCTGCAAAACGATTATTGAGGGTGTCTGATTTGTCTGTGACAGAGATTGCTCATAATTTTTGTTTTTGGGATTCAACCCACTTTTCCAAGACGTTTAAAAAATATACGGGAATTTCACCAACCGATTACCGGCAGCAAGAAGCTTCTCAAAGTGTTTCAGGGGACAACCACTGACGTGCGAATCATCAAAAAAATGGAGACGGAAGTATGGAAATTGCGCTGTTAATACTGGTTCTGTCGGTATTGTTTGCCAGCCTGGCCAGTGTAATCGTGTTGAAGAAAAATATCTATCCAGCCTTGCCGGATGATCCATATATTGCGGATGGTCCATATGCAGTGGAGATGCAGGCGAATAAAGGGCAGCCTTTTATTCGTTTTTTGCCAAACGGGGTTGAGCCGTCCGGATTAATCGTTTTCCACCCAGGTGGATCCATTGATCCGCGGGCATATTATTGGGCGATGCGCTCTTTTGCTTCGCATGGTTTTGAAACGGCCTTGTTGTTGGAACCACTTCACGTGGCGATGCTGGCTCCAAATCGTGCTCGCAAGGCCATTCAGGCTTTAGGTGGGTCAGGTATACCGCGCAAAATCATTATTGGCGGACATTCTTTGGGTGGCGTAATCGCCGCGCGATTTGCAGCTAAAAATTCTGTGGATGCTTTGTTTCTTTGGGCTTCTCGCTTGATGCCAGGAACCGATTTTCGATCCAGCTCATTGCCGATCCTCTATCTTTATTCTGAATTGGATGGTTTGGTCACCTGCCAAAAGCGCGAGACGTGCCTGTCCTGGCTGCCAGAGCATGCCGCTGTGCGGGAAATTATGGGCGGCAATCATGCCCAGTATGGCAATTATGGCGCGCAGAAAGGTGATAACCCGGCAACTATTTCTGCAGGGGAGCAGCAGCGCCAGGCATTTGCTGTGACATTAGAATTTCTAAAATTGGTAGTTGATCCATCTTCTACCAAAGAATCAATGGAGTCAGTTCCTCTCGTGAAAACGATTTGACAAATGCTTTGCATGGGACCTTCTTTAATCACGGTATAATTTTCAACGATTCACCAGACCGTTGAACTACTACAGGGAGATATATGGACTCATCGAATAGCCGTCAAATTATTCGGGTTGGCGTAATTGGGGTTGGGCAAATCGGTAGGGTGCACCTGCAAACATACCAGTCCATTCCGGGCGTGGTTGTGGCTGGAATTGTCGGAAGAGATCCGGTACGGACCGAACAGGTGGCGAAAGAATATGGCATTCCGTATTGGACGGTGAATTTTCGTGACCTTTTAGCCAGAGACGATATCGATGCAGTCAGTGTTTGTCTGCATAATAATTTGCACCAACCGGTTACAGTGGCGGCACTGCAAGCCGGAAAACATGTGTATTGTGAAAAACCGATGGCGGGATCGTACCGGGATGCTGTTTTAATGGTAGAAATCGCTCGCCAGGCAGGAAAAAAACTCAGCATCCAGCTTTCCACCTTGTTTGCCAGCGAAACCAAGGCAGCACGCTATGCAATGGAACAAGGCTGGTTGGGGCGGCCGTACTTTGCCTGTTCGGCAGGTTTCCGCCGGCGTGGACGGCCGTATGTGGACGGCTACGGTACGTCGGCATTTGTGCAGCGCGAGCAGGCAGGGGGAGGTGCACTGTTTGATATGGGGGTGTACCATATTGCAAACCTGTTGTATCTGCTGGATAACCCGGCAGCATTAAGAATCAGCGGACGGACCTATCAAGAGACACCCATCGATCCGGATCGTTTGGCAAAAAGCAGTTATGATGTTGAGGAATTAGGGCTGGGTTTTGTGCATTTGGAACGAAACATTACCCTGAATATCATCGAATCCTGGGCAGCCCATTTGGATCAGTTTGGCGGCTCTTATATTTTGGGGTCGCAGGGCGGGCTGCGCCTTAAGCCGTTTGGTCTGTTTCAGAATCTGGGTGATTTGGAGCTGAATGCATCTGCGAACCTGGAAAGTTTTGAATACCGGCTTCATAACGTTCGCGAGGTTGGTATTGCGTATGATGGTCCACAGCAGCACTGGATTGAAGCGCTGCGTGGGAATGTTCCCCTCTTGCCAACGGATGAAATTGCCTTAAACACCATGTTGATCTCGGAAGGGATATACCTTTCTGATCGATTGGGACGAGAAGTAACCGCGGAAGAGGTTGCTGCGCTTTCACAAAGTTCGGCAGTGGAAATGTAAATCAAGTGAATGATTTGTCTTCTGGTAGGGCAGGGTTGACCCCTGCCTTTTTTGTTGCCCGCATTGTCATATGACAATGTGTGACAAATGTCATGTTGTTTAAAATATTTAATGTGCTAAAATTTTTGTATCAAACAATTTCAAACACAAATATAACAAATTCAAACATATATACATCGCACCGAGGTGGCTATGCTGGCAACCGAACGACATAAATTAATCCTGGACGTACTTGAAAAAAGTAAGAAGGTAGAGGTTACAGAGCTAAGTGCAACCTTGGGTGTATCGGAAATGACTATCCGGCGTGATCTGGATAAGCTTGAACAGGCTGGTTTGCTTACGCGTACTTTTGGCGGCGCAACAGTAACCTCAAATCCAATTGCATTACAGCTTTCGTTTGTTGAGAAAGTGGCAGTGTATGAAAAAGAAAAGCTGGCAATTGCGCTAGCGGCAGCCAGTATGATCCGGGATGGGGATACTGTCGGGTTGGTCGCCGGTACAACTTGTTTTCAAATAGCGCGCAATTTTCCAGCCAAAGAGAGTGTGACGGTCGTGACCAATGCCATTAATATTGCGATGGAGTTTGCCAATCGCGGTGGTGCAAAATTGATTGTTACTTCCGGATATATGTTGGAGCGTTCGTTTGCTTTGGTTGGCCCTTTTGCGGAATGTATTTTAGAGCAAATTCACATCAATAAACTATTTTTGGGCGCTACCGGCGTGAGCGTGGAACGCGGGGTAACGACATTGGATTTACTGGAAGCCTCTATGTATAAGGCAATGATCCGGTCTGCTGAGCAGGTGATTGTGGTCGCCGACCATACGAAGTTGGGAATTACCTCGCTTGCGCCAATTCTTCCTCTGGAAAAGGTAACTCGTTTGATTACGGATTCCGGAATCGATCCGGAAATGCTGGCAAAACTAGAAAGCACCGGCCTGGAAATTTGTGTGGCCGATATCCCCTGATTTGGAGTTTTCATGGCCAATGTGCTTGTATTAGGTGAAATTTGCCTGGATGTTATTCTCCAGAATCCGGCGAGTGTGCCGGTTTTGGGCAAACCCGTCTGGGCAGAAAATATTCGTATGCGTTTGGGCGGCTCTGCTACGTATGTTGCCCAGGGATTTCGTGCGCTTGGGGTTAATACCACGTTGAACAGCGCGGTAGGCGATGACCCAGTGATTGATATCTACCTAAATCAATTAGCTGACCAGGGTATATCTTTAGCGCAGATCTACCGGCAGCCTTCCACTCCAACGCCGATTTGTATTGGCGTCATTGACCGGGGTAAGAAGAGTTTTATTGGTTGTTCGCCATTTTTGCAGTATCCAGAGCATTTATTAACGGTTGATCCATCGGGATATGACCTGTTGTATTTTGGCGGTTATCTCCTTTACCCTGAAATTTGGGACGGCAAGCTGGCTAACCTTTTAAGAGCAGCGCGAACAAATTCGCACACCGTTCTGGATACGCAGATGCTTCCAATCCCCGTGGATAGTTACCGGGATCGAGCGTTGACTCGTGAAACATTGCAGTATGTGGATGTGCTGCTGGTAGATCGTAAGGAAGCCATTGCATTAACCAAAGAGCATGAACCATTGGATGCAGCCAGAATTCTGGCTGGTTACGGTCCTAAGATTATCACGATTAAATTAGGTGCACAGGGATGCATGGTGTATGTAAATGGACAGATTTTTTGGAGCCAACCCCCAGCCGTAGCCGCCCATGATTTGATTGGGGCAGGGGATTATTTTGGCACAGGTTTTAGTTATGGTTTGATGATGGGCTGGCCGCTGCAAAAAACGGCTGATTTCTCAAATGCCTTTGCTGCGCTTTGTACAGCCAGGCTGCCCGGGGAATCTTTACCAGATGTTAACAAGACGCTCGAGACAATACAGCCTCCACTTAATGGCTGATTGGTGATTATTAGAATTGGAGGAAAGTATGAAAGAACTCAAAATTGGTGTGATTGGTAGTGGTAGTACCTATGCCCCTGAATTAATTGATGGGTTTATCAAGCGCCGGGATGAATTGAAAGTCAAACAAGTTGTCATGATGGATATTGACCCGGAAAGACTTGATATCACCGGCAACCTGGCTCGCCGAATGGTTCAGCGTGCTGGTATGGATACAGAAATTATTCTGACCACAAACCGGCGCGAAGCATTGGATGGTTCAGATTTTGTGGTTACCCAGGTGCGGGTTGGGCTGATGGAAGGCCGTGCACGGGATGAACGAATTCCTGTTGAGTTTGGAATTCTTGGGCAGGAAACTACCGGCCCGGGTGGTTTTGCCATGGCTTTGCGCACCATTCCGGTCATGCTGGAAACAGCCCGTGAGATGGAAAAACTCTCTCCCAATGGATGGATGATCAACTTTACCAATCCTTCCGGGCTCATTACTGAAGCATTGGCGCGTTATTCAAAAATGCCAATGATTGGTTTGTGCAATGTGCCAATTACGTATTTGATGCGCTTTGCAAAGCTCTACAATGTCTCGGTTGACCGGATTTACATGGATTATTTTGGTTTGAACCACCTGACCTGGATTAGAAAAGTGTATCTGGATGGACAGGATATAACAGCCGAAGTTACCGAACGTATCTTAGAAGGGGATGCACAAGATTTACTTGGGTATCCATTCAATAAAAAAATGGTCCGTGCTTTAGGCCTGCTGCCGGGTGGTTATTTGCAATACTACTATCACCGCGATCAGATTTTTGAAAAACAATTGAAGTCAGGCAACCGCGCGGAACAAGTAATGAAAATCGATGCGGAATTACTTAAACTGTATTCCGACCCGAATTTGAATGAAAAACCAGCTATTCTAGACCAGCGGGGTGGTGCCTGGTATTCGGATGCTGCCTGTGCTTTGATCAGTGCAATTTCCAATGACAAGAAAGAGGTACATATCGTTAATACCCGCAATAACGGTGCTTTGGGGTATTTGCCTGATGATGTGGTAGTGGAGGTTCCGGCCATGATTAATTCATCTGGTCCGCACCCGATGGTTGCAGGTGATTTACCTCTGGGGATCCGTGGACTAATTCAGACAGTTAAGGGGTATGAGCAGTTGACGGTTGAGGCGGCAGTGCACGGTTCGCGTGATATGGCGCTATTGGCATTGGCTAATCACCCGTTGGTGCCAACTGTCGATGTTGCAGAAAAGCTGCTCGATCGGATTCTCGAAGAGAATAAAGAATTTCTCCCCCAGTTTTATCAATAAGTTTTGAATAATAACGAGGAATAATTATATGGCAAAGCGAATTATTGAAGCAAGTCCCTCTGTATTAGCAAAGTTGGAAGGCCGTGATGTATTGGATGCGATCCGTGTGAGCGGAGGGCGAGCGGTTTCTGCTGAAATTGTAGCCTTCCGGCCAGCTCTGGTGGATGGAACAACCAATGGCGCTCTTGCAGCAGCCTTTGGCGCGGATATTGTTCATCTTAATCACTATGATGTGGATCGCCCGCAAATGGCTGGATTCCCTTCCACTCCGGCAGGAATTGAAGCTTGGGCGAAAGAAGGAATCTCACTTAAACCCTCTCGCCAGATTGAAGACCCCACAGCAGGTTTCTTTGCAAACCTCGGTCTTGGAGTCACTATCCGGGATTTGCGAAATGCAATTGGCCGCGTTGTAGGTTTGAGTCTGGAAGTTAATTTCCCCGGTGCAGATGCACCCACCGGTCGCCTGTCCATTCCAGATACGGCTGCTCGGGCACTGGAACAAGGTGCAGCTTATCTGACCTTGATTGGTACACCCGCTCATACTCCCGAGGTATTGGCCGAAAATTTCCGTATTTTGCGGAAGGCTCTTGGCCCTGAGCCGGTATTGGTGGCTGGCCGGATGCCGTGGGGCGGCTCTCGTAAAGGTATGCCCGATTTCATGCATGCAGACGAGGTCGAATTGATGGTTGAAGCGGGCGTTGACATGGTCGTTATTGCTGCTCCTGGAACCATGCCTGGGGCATCAATGGAAGTGGTCAGTGCTGCCGTGGAGAAGGCACATCAATTGGGCATTCTAGCAGAAATTACCATTGGTACATCGCAAGAATCTGCAGATGAAGATACAATTCGCCGCCTTGCGCTAGACAGCCGCTTAACTGGGGCTGATCTTTATCAGATTGGTGATGGTGGCTACAGCGGAATCACTCTGCCTGAAAATATCATGGCCTTTGCCACTGCGATTAAAGGAAGACGCCACGCCTTCAGACGTATGGCAATGGTCGGTTAATGATTGGTCATATTCCAAAGATTTAATGGAGGTGCTCATTCAATTTTATCCATTTGTTTTCTCAATGGTACCGATCCTTTTTACGTTTTGACCTTAGGAGAATAAAATGAACGCCAAAAAGTTGTTCG
Organism: Chloroflexota bacterium; assembly: GCA_029265085.1. The sequence goes on along the minus strand of JAJUJY010000001.1, from coordinate 43,415 downwards.
CTGTTTTACTTCTGGTTACTGTGTTATTGGGCGCTTGCACACCCGCGACCCCTGCTCCTGTCGAGCAGCCCACACAGGCTCCTGTGGAACCAACCCAGGCTCCTGAACCCACTAAAGCCCCAGAGCAGCCTGCCGCCGAAGCGAAACCGGTCGTGGTTTCCGTGTGGGTAACGGATGCTCCAGCAGTAAAAAAGGCTGCTGAAGCTTATGAACAAGAAACCGGCAAGAAGGTGATTGTTGAAGAAATCGCCCGTGAGGTTTTGCAGGAAAAAGAAAAGACGGAACTGACTGCAAAAACCGGCGCGTATGATATTCTTTGGGTACCTTCCGAATGGGTTGCTGAATTGGCTGAAGGCCAATTGCTTGAACCATTGGATGCGTATATGGCTAACAGCAATCTCCCGCAACCAGATCAGGCAGACTGGGCTTCACCTGGGGCTGTTGAAGCGTATAATTACAAAGGTAAACCGTATGGTTTCCCTGTGGCTTTAGATACTGTATTCCTATACTACCGCACAGATCTGATTGAAAAAGCACCTGAAACCTGGGATGAGTACCTTGAGGTTGCTAAGGCTCAAACCAATGACCAGCGCTATGGTGCTACATTGTTTGGCAAACTGCCTGAATCAATTGCCTGGGACTTTATTACCTACTTCTGGTCGTTTGGCGGCGAAATTTTGGATGAAAACTTCCGCCCAACCGTCAATAGTAAAGAAGGTGTTGAAGCCCTGACTTACTTCACGGACCTGCTCAATAAAGAAAAAGTGGTTCCACCGGGTGTTGCCACGTACGAGTATCCCGAGGTTTTGGCTGCTTTCCAACAGGATAAAGCTGCAATGGTACTGCAGTGGAATGCTGCTTATGGTGACTTTGCCAGCCAGGAAAAATCTCCGGCAGTCTTTGATAAATTCGCGGCTTCGGTTGTTCCGGGCAAAAAGATGGAAGACGGCAGCATTAATCGCAAAGTGATCGGTCATGTTTGGGGCTTTGTAATGAATGCCAGTTCTACGAACAAGGAAGAGGCTTTTAAATTCCTGGTGTATTTGACTGGTAAAGAAGGTCTCAAGTATTTCCCGACCGATGGCGCAAGCATTAATGTTAATTCCAAAGCTGTATTATCAGACCCTGCAATGGTAGAGGCTCACCCCGAATTTGCTACTCTGAACGAATCCTTCCAGTATTTGCAATTGTGGCCGACCACTACGGCTACCAGCCAGATTATTCTGACAATTGCACAGGAAGCTTCCAATGCATTGGCAGGCATCAAGACTCCACAGCAAGCGTTGGATGATGCAAATAAAGCCATTGATGAATTAATGCAGCAGGCCGGTTACTACTAGACCGACCCCTTACGAGCCTGGCGGGTTATACACCGCCAGGCTCGTTCATGGAGTAAAGAATGATCTCGAAATCCTTAAGAGAGAAAATAGAGACCTCCCAGTTTTTAGCCCCCGCTCTGGTGATTATAGCTGTGGTTCTGGTATATCCATTGCTGTACACCTTCCGGTTGAGTTTTTTTTCATATTCAATTGCTCGTGGGCTGCGATTTATTGGTCTGGGTAATTACGTAAATATCGTACAGGACAGCACGTTTTATATTGCGCTCCAAAATACGCTGTTGTATACCGTCGTCGTTATTGTTATTGAAATGGTTTTGGGGTTTATTCTGGCAAATATTTTGAATAAGAACTTTCCAGGCCGGGGTTTGATTCGCGGTTTGTTAATGATCCCGATGCTGGCTTCCCCCATTGTTTCAGGGATTATGTGGCGTTTTATGTATAACCCTGATTTTGGCATTATTAATTATTTCTTTTCACAGTTCGGACTTCCTCCTCAAGTTTGGACAGGCAGCCCAAAAACGGCACTGTTATCCTGCATGATTGTGGATATATGGGAGTACACACCGTTTGTTATGCTGCTGCTATTGGCCGGGCTTCAATCGATCCCGAAGGAGCAGTATGAAGCAGCAGAGATCGACGGGGCTGGATTTTTTAATCGTTTGATTTATATCACGATCCCTTATTTGCGCCCGATGATTCTGGTTGTCTTGTTGCTGCGGACGATGGATTCCATTAAGATTTTTGATCAGGTGTATGCTCTAACTGGTGGGGGTCCAGGAATCAGTTCTTTAACTTTAGGGGTTTATGCTTACACCAAGGGTTTTCGCAACTTTTTCTTGGGATATGCCTCGGCTATCTCGTGGGTCTTAGCCTTAATCACGATGATTATTTCAATCTTTTATATTCGTTCCATTAAGGTTCCGGAGAGAGGATGAGCCATGAACTATAAAACCCAACGAACCTTGGTGGATATTCTTGGTTATGGTTTTCTTGCGGTTGCATTGGTGTTCTTTTTGTTCCCGATTTTTTGGATGTTTCTCACCTCGATTAAGCAGCCGCAGGATACCTTTGCCATTCCTCCTGTGTGGATATTTAAACCAACCTGGGAAAACTACATAAAAACGTTTATCGAAGGCGATTATTATAAGTATCTCTTTAACAGCCTGAAGATCACCTCAATTTCAATTCTTCTGGCGACCATTGTAAGCACGCTGGCAGCGTATGCAACATCCAGGTTTAAGTTTAAAGGAAAGACCAGCCTGTTAATGAGTTTGCTTGTTTTTTATACGATCCCAGGTATAGCCTATGCGATCCCGTTGTTCATGATTTATGGGCAGTTAAAATTACAGGATACACCGCTTGGTTTGATTATCATTTTTACTGCCTTAACAATTCCGTTTTCTACCTGGGTTTTGCATGGCTATTTTGTTTCCATACCGAAAGATCTGGAAGACAGTGCAATGGTGGATGGCTGCACACGTCTAGGTGCATTGACCAAAGTAATCCTTCCCCTGGCAGCGCCAGGAGTGGCTGCTACGGCAATATTAACCTTCATTTCAACCTGGAATTCATTCCTTTTTCCGGCGATTTTAGCAGGATCCAAAACCAAAACACTTCCGGTTGCTGTGGCCGCTTTTATCACCGATACACGGATCGAGTGGGGGCAGGCAAGCGCTGTCGCTTGCGCGGTGATCTTGCCTGTGTTGATTTTGATCCTGTTTGCCCAGCGGTTTATTATCCTCGGGCTAACCAGCGGGGCTGTCAAAGAATAGTTGAAAAATACTGTTCTCCTGAGCATCCCAAACGCCCTAAAAAGGCGTTTGGGCTTTTAATATTCCACCAATTTTTCGGTATACTTAGCTCATTCAGCCTGATTGTTTTGGAGAAAATTGGATGCATCATACTTATCGCTGGACCTTGGAAAAGATATCCCGCCGGTTAAATTTGATTAGCCATCGCGTATATAAACAGCTTGCTCCATTACCTGATTTTCGGCATTTGGTCTTGCCGGATGCGGTAACACCGCCGCCTGTTGGATTGGATGTAGATGATTCTGCCTGGGAGATGATTAAGCCGGATGAATATTGGGGGGATTCGTTAGAGAATTTTGTTTTGCGAACCTGGTTTACCATTCCCGAAAGTTGGGATTCTTCACGTCCAGCCGCAGTTCTTTTGCATTTGGGTGAAAACGATGATTTCTGTCATCCGGAAGCACTGGTTTATGTGGACGGCAAGCCATATGCTGCCTGCGATCGTTTTCATCGTGAAATCCTTCTACGGCCGGAATGGAAAGATGGCAAGCCGCATTTATTGGCTTTGCATGGGTGGGTTGGCCGGCTGGGAAATTATGAAAATCAGCACATGGCTATTAAGCTATATATGCATCCTTGTTCTGTGGCGCAGATTGATCCAGCGACAAGAAAACTGGTTGCTTTACTGCGTGTGGCTGTGCAGACGGTTGGGGTTTTAACGGAACATGATCCGGTCCGCTCGGCGCTGTTAAATACATTAGATGATGTCTTTCAGGTTTTAGATACGCGCGAGCCAATCGGTGAATCATTTTATGCAAGTGTGGAACCTGCTCTGCAAGTTATGGAGAGCGGTATAAAGAAACAAGATTCTTTTCAGGATGTGCTTGTGCATGCGACTGGTCATGCGCATATTGATGTCGCCTGGTTATGGACCTTAGGGCAGACACACCGCAAGGCAGAACGAACTTTTCATACTGTCATTCGGCTCATGGAACAATTCCCGGATTACCATTTCAGCCAGAGCCAGCCGCAGTTATATGATTTTATTCGCCAGGACCAGCCGGAGCTTTTTGAAACAATTCGCCAACGGGTTCAAGAAGGCCGGTGGGAACCAATGGGTGGGATGTGGGTGGAAGCAGATTGTAATCTTTCCGGCGCAGAGTCTTTGGCACGTCAGTTCTTGTTGGGACGTACCTATTTCCGAGAACAATTTGGAAAAGATTCGGAGTCTCCCGTACTCTGGCTGCCGGATGTCTTTGGCTATGCCTGGGCGCTGCCGCAGCTCATCCAACAGGCCGGGTTAAAGTATTTCATGACAATCAAGATAGGCTGGAATCAATATAATCGCCTGCCGTATGATACGTTTCTTTGGCAAGGACTGGATGGTACACAGATCCTGACCCATTTCAGTACGGTAAAAGAGCTGGGTAGTCCATTTGCCAGCACATATAATTCGATGGCAAACCCGGTGGAAGTTATGGGTGCTTGGATGAATTTTCAACAGAAAGACCTGCACCGCGATTTGTTGATGGCCTACGGATATGGTGACGGTGGCGGCGGCCCGACGCGCGAAATGTTGGAAAATATTGAAATCATGCAAGATTTTCCCGGCTTGCCCAAAGTGAAACAGTCCAGTGCCAAAGCGTTTTTTCAATCCATTGAGGGAGAGGTAGATGCTGTCAGGATGCCTGTCTGGAATGGCGAATTGTATCTCGAATATCATCGCGGCACCTACACAACCCAGGCAAAGAATAAACGCGCTAACCGCAAGAGTGAATTTATGCTGCACGACGCTGAATTTTTGGCCTCTTGGGCTGCGCTGCAGGCAGAGGATTATGTGTATCCCAATGAAAAACTGGCAAAAGCATGGCAGTTGGTTTGCCTGAACCAGTTCCATGATATTCTGCCTGGGTCGAGTATTGGTCAGGTGTATGAAGAATCGCAGGCACAATATGCGGAAGTGATGCGCACTGCCGGTGAAATTCGTGATGCAGCTTTGCTGGCCCTGGCAAAGCAGTTGTCCGGAGATGTGCTTCTTGCTAATCCAATTTCTTTTTCCCGGTCTGACCCCGTTTTTATTCCAAATGGACAGTTGTTTGACTGGCAGCGGGAAGGAAAGCCTCTCATATGCCAGTCCGTAGAAGGTGGGGTGCTGGTGGATGCTGGCAAGATCGCTCCATACAGTCTGGCAGCGCTTGCGGTTGCTGGGCCGGCCGCTCAAGAGATCCAGACGCAAGCTCCGGATGGCTGGATTTTGCAGAATGATTACATCCGGGTAGAAATGAATGAAGCCGGTGATTTGATGCGTATTTTTGATCTTGTTGCCCGCCGAGAAGTTTTGCCGGAAGGACAATTTGCCAATCAATTCCAGGCGTTTGAAGACCGGCCAAAGGATTTTGATGCCTGGGATGTGGATATTTATTATGAAGATAAAATGTGGACTTCAGAACCAGCCTACCGGATGGAATGGGTGGAAAGTGGACCACTGCGCCAAACGGTAGAAATCCGGCGGCGCATTCTTAACAGCGAAATTGTTCAACGCGTCTCGCTGGTTCATAATAGCCCGCACCTTGATTTTGACACCAAGATTCAATGGAATGAGCGGCACATTTTGCTAAAAGTCGCTTTCCCGGTGGATATTTTGGCACAGCAGGCTACCTATGATATTCAATGGGGAAATGTGCAAAGGCCGACTCACCGGAACACCAGCTGGGATTGGGCGCGTTTTGAAACCTGCACACACAAATGGATGGACCTGAGCGAAGGTGATTATGGCGTTTCCTTATTGAATGATTGTAAGTATGGCTGCGATGTACATAAAAATGTCTTACGTCTGACCTTGCTGCGCAGCCCGGATTATCCGGATGCATTGGCGGATGCCGGTGAACATCACTTTGTGTACAGTCTTTTACCACATTCTGGTGGATGGGAAGAATCGACACAACGTGAAGCGTATGCGCTTAATGACCCGGTGATCGTATATTCGCTTCAACAAAAATCGATGGGCAAGCACTACCATTTGCCTTCCCTGGTCAAAACTTCTGCATCAAATGTGTTGATTGAAACCATTAAATCCGCAGAAGACGGTGATGGAATCATCATCCGGTTGTATGAAAGTCAGCGAAAACGCGGACCGGTAGTCATCGAGACGGCATTCCCATTAACGGCAGCGTGGGAAACGAACTTACTGGAGGAAAATCAAACTCCGCTGGTGGTAAGTGGAAATTCCGTACTGCTCCAACTGAAACCATATCAAATTGTGACGGTCCGATTAAAGTAGAAATCTCTGTTAAGGACCAATAAGGCGCCGATCCTCAAAATCGACGCCTTTGTTTTTCTTGTCAAGCGAGACGGTCGTTGTTGGTATGGTGAAATTACTTATATCGCACTGTTTCTGCGGCCTGCGCCAGTTTTTGGAAAAGTTCGGGAGTCAGGTCTAGATGGAGTACCTGCGCAACGACCTGGGTCCAACCATGCAGGAAATATAACCAACCATCTTCTATGGTCAGTTGCCGGGATTGTTTTTGAGCTTTTGCTTGATGGAGAAAATCTAACTCGCCGCGGTAATTAAATTCCCAGGCAATACCGTGCTCAGGGAAAATACCCTGGTTGGTGATTGGAGAGCCGGGTGTGTCTTTCCCCATACCGGTTGCATTGATCACAACACTGTGGGGTGGCATGGATTGCATCACCTGGTCATTGATTGTAGGATTTTCTGTGCAGATGTATTCGAATTGAATATCCGTGTTGAGTTGCCGAACCATCTCTCGCGCATGATCCAGACGCCATTGCGAACGGTTGGTGAAAATGAATTGCTTAGGACGGTCGGCCGGGTCTTTTTTACTGATCAAATGTAAGGCGGTGGCGACCCCAGACCCTCCTGCCCCAAAACAAAGGACATTGCTTCCTGTGCGGCCAAAATATCCTGGGCTGAGAATGGCATCCAGGCTGAGTCCGGCTGTAATGGGATCTTTCGCGTGGCCTTCCAATCGCCCATCTTGTTTGGAGATGCATGATAATTCCCCACAAATTTGTGCATATGGATCGAGAAATTCAAACATATCATGAGCGGCGTTGTAGAGGTCAATTTTGTGGGTTGTTACCAGCCCGCCCAGGGAGAGTGGGTCAGATTTGATTTGGGCAACTGTGTTACGGTATGCTTCCGGTGAATCGTGGATCTTTAGATCAATTCCCTCAATGGCGATCTCAGTTCTTCCGAGTACCTTCATCCATTCAGGAAATACTTTCATAATTGAGGACTTTTTTGTCGTTACACCAATAAAATAAAATGTGGGTTTGGTTTGAGAATTAATTTTCATTTGTACACCTGAAAATAGATGGTTGTGCTTTACAGGCATGGAACAATGTTTAATTCTCCCATGCCTGTTTGGAGACCAACTGCTTGTTAAAGATTTGATCCACCCGCCAGTGGAGGGATAACCAATATCCGATCATTGGCGGAGATTTCTTGCTCGGCTTGCCAGTGCTCAAGCCCGTGATCATTTAAAATGACCAGGTAATCTTCAGAATGCGGGTGAATCCCTAAACTACAAAGGACCTGAATCAGTTCTGCCAGGGTTGTATGTTCAGGGATCAGGATGGTTTGATGTTTTTTGCCAAAATCCCGCTCCAAACCGCCAAAAAAACGAATTGTTAGCTCGATCATACTATGCTGGGAAATTCAATGGCAAATTTATCGATCGTTTCAGGTAATGGAATACCCTGTAGGCTCCAACCGCGTAAATGATAGTAGTCGTCCAGCATGTTCTCAAAGACAGCCTTGCTGATCAAACGTCCGCTGGTTGGGCCATTGGGAACGGGTTCGCGCATGCGTGGCGGTAATGTATCGAAATTCCGGTCTTCTCCTTCGCGAACGAGGATCATTCGCTCTAGATTGATAATTCGCTCTCCAATTTCTAATAATCGTGGGGAAAAGTCGTATCCCGTAATTGCCAGTAAAATTTCTGTGTTAGGTTGATCAGTTAATTCAAAACCGCGCCGGGCTACTGTGCATAAACCGGTGCTGTCGATATATGCCCGGACATCTTGCAAAGTTTTCACCAATTTCGCTTTGCCAATTCCGCTAAAACGATCCATTTTCCCGCTGAGGAGTTCGTCATAGACGGTATAACCACCAACGTTATGGCATGCACCGCGAATGGAGGTGGCGTAAGCTAATCCCATACCAAAGAATCCGCGAGGGTCATACGCAGCAAAAGGCATTCCGCGGGAATGTAGAATGAAAGGTTCCCATTCCGGATGTTCCCGAAGGATTCCTAAGGCTCCTTCGCCAATCAATTTGCCTAAGCCGCGCCGTTCAGCAATCAAATGCAGCATTTTAACCAGGGCGGCACCATCCCCAAATTGGACTTCTATTCCTTCATTTTCTTCTGCGCTGACCAGTTCACGCTGGAAGAGTTCCATGACCATAGCCACCATATTCCCTGCGGTGATTGTGTCCATGCCGAGTTCATCACAGGCCTGATTTGCCGCAATCACTGCGGCCAGATCATATACGCCACAGGAGGGACCAAGAATTCCAACGCTTTCGTATTCGGGGCGTGCGGAGGCGCCTTGAAATTCGCCTTGCTTCACTTCGGTCATTTGGCCGCAGGCAATCGAGCAGCGGTAGCAGGCATAATTGCGAACAAAAAATTGATCCCGCATTGTGTTTGCGGAAACACCAACGGCAATTTCGGGATTTTCCCAGGTGGTTTGGAAGTTGCGCGTGGGCATTGCACCCAGCTCATTGACCGGATCCATGAATTGGGCAGTACCCAAAAGCCGGTGTTTTGCCCTTGAGGTTTTGAGGGTTTCACGTGCTGCAGTGGTAATGGCTTTGCACTTGGCGGGATCTGCCAGGGATACTTCATGGTCACCGTGGACGGCCAGGGCTTTTACCTGTTTGGAGGCAAGTACTGCTCCAGCGCCGCCGCGTCCAAAGGCTCGTCCGTCATCCACCATGATTGACGAAAATACAACTTTGTTTTCTGCGGCTGGCCCAATCGACATAGTTGCCCACTTCTTGCCTTGTTCCAGGCTGCCGAGCAGTAATTCGCGAGTTTCTACACTGGATTTCCCTTGCCAGGATGAGCAGTCGATGAACCGGACAGAATCGTTTTCAATCACGACGGCTGTCCAGGAGGGAGAAACTCCTTCAAGGATCACCGAGTCAAAACCGGCATGGCGCATATAAGGGCCAAAAAAACCACTGGAATTAGAACACAGGTAATGGCCGGTCTCAGGAGATTTGGTCGCCAGCTGGAATTTTGTGGTTGAAATCAGGGGTGTGCCGGTCATTGGACCAGCAAAAAAACCAATTTGATTTTCCGGATCAAAAGGCTGAATTTCCGGGGCAATTTCTTTCCAGTACCAGACAGCCCCATTCCCGCGTCCACCCAGATATTGATAATATTCAGCGAGTTCAATAGTCTCGATAGAATATTCATGGTTCGAGAGGTTAATTCGCAGCCTCTTTCCCGTGTAGCCCCCCTTAATTTCAGCGCTGTTCGTGTTCATTTATGGATACTCCTTACATTTTACGCGCGAGCGGCTTTGACGACCTGGACGAAATCAGCAGCCAGGCGAGAAATTTCTTCAAATTTCCCTTCCTTGGCAAGATTCGGAGGGCACAGTTCACTGCCTGCGCCTACAGCCACGGCACCAGCGGCGAACCAATCTTTGACATTATTCGAATTAACTCCACCGGTAGGCATCATCGGAATATTGGGGAAAGGACCCTTCAGAGCCTTGATATACGATGGGCCTGTCAATGATCCAGGAAACACTTTGACTACATCGGCACCAAGTGTGTAGGCCTGAAAAACTTCAGTTGGAGTAAGCGCTCCTGCCATTACCGCCAAACCACTGGCCACCATTGAGCGCACTAATTCTGGTTCACAAACAGGGCTGACCAGGAAGGCGGCTCCGGCGGCTTTGGCAGACTCAGCCTGTGATGGTTTGGTTAAGGTGCCCATACCCAGCAAAATTTCATCACCAAATTTCTTTGCAAGAGCTGCTACTACATCTTCCGCATTGGGGGTTGAGTAGGTGATTTCAATACCGGTCACGCCGCCGGTAACCAATGCCTCCACCATCTTTATGGTTAATTCGGGAGATGGGCCGCGGATGACAGCCAAAACACCAGTTGATTTGACCCGTTCAAGAATTTCAGCTTTTGTAAACATACACATCACTCCCAAAAAATGAATTAATTGATCTGATGTTTGGGCGATTGCCCCTTCAGTACAGCTAAACAGTCTTCCAATGCTATTCGTCCCATGGCATTGGTTGCTCCGTCGGTTTGTGCGCCAAGATGTGGTGTGGCAATCACTTGCGGCAAAGTCAGTAATGGATGCTCCGCAGGGGGAGGTTCAACAGTAAATGCATCCAGTCCTGCGCCACGCAAATGACCGCTTTTCAGTGCTTCAAGTAAGGCCTGTTCATCGATCACTTCCCCACGAGATGTATTAATTAAGAAAGAGCCTTGTTTCATCTTGCTGAGGAAGGTGTGATTAACCATTTCGCGGGTAGCAGGCAAAAGCGGTAAATGTAAACTGACGAAATCCGCTTGTGGCAGCAAGTCGTCAATCGACATCAATTCGATTCTATGGTCATCAGCGAAGACCTGGTCGGGGTATGGGTCATATGCCAACAAGCGGCAGTCAAAACCTCCAAGCCGGCGGGCAAGTTGTTTTCCAATAGCGCCTAATCCAAGAATGCCAACTGTTTTCCCTTCCAGGCTGACGCCAGAAAGTCTCGGCCAACGACCTTCGCGGGTGGCTTGCCCGGCTTCCATAATTTGTCTGGCAAGGGCAAGAATTAAAGATAGAGCTAATTCGGCGACCGAGACCGAATTAGCTCCAGGTGTATTGGTCACGATGATATTTTTTTTGCTGGCAGCGGCTAAATCTACATTGTCAACACCAACGCCGTAACGGCAGATTACTTTTAAGCGGTCGGCTGCCGCCAAAGCGGATGCATCAATTTCGTCTAGCCCGGCAATGTACCCGTCGATCCCTGGTAACAATTCGCTTAACTGGGCAGAAGTTAGTGGTTTACCGGTGGGATTGTAGATAACCTCTCCCACCAGGTTTTCCAAATCGCTTTTTAATCGAGGGTCATTTTTTCCATACGATGTGGGCGTAACAAGCACACGGTATTGTTTAAGGTCCATTGTAGATCTCCAAACTATTTTTTCCAGCGCGGATTATCCGTAATTTCAATCCCGCCAGTATTTTTTTCCAGTACCAGCTTACGAAAACCTTGTTGCTCAATGGTCCCGTAATCATGTCCAGCGTTACCCGGATAAATATAAAAAGTGACCAGGTCTTCTTGCCTTGAGGTGCAGACCGAGCGGTGCGCCCAGCGCGGTGGAACATACAGTACCTTCCCAGGCGCTAGAGGTTCTACAGAGCAATCCCCTTCGGGAGTTTCCATGACCATATATCCCTCGCCTTTTAACACGTAATAGATTTCAGCAGTATCTAAAACGGTGTGGAAATGGCCTTTGGTCATATAAAATTCAGGACCGACTTTGCCAGGGTGAACAATGGAGATTCCGCTGAGAAGCTCGCCTGCCAGTTCAGGGCGTTGAATTTCGTACACCTCGTAAATCACTGGGTCGTTCTGCGCTAATAAGGTGGAATATGCAGCCGTATCTAAAAATTGGCCTTTAAGTGAACTGAGTTTGCGAATGATATGCTTATCTATGCGGGAAGGGATCGCAGAGGGGTGGGGGATAGTAAATGTGAAGGGAAGATCACACATATCAAGTTACTCCTTGTTTTGTAGCTTTGGTGTTTTATAAAGAAGAATAAAATGTTGTTATGTACGTACATAATAATATTATTATGTTTTTAATCATTATAGATATTCTGACTTCTCTGTCAATAACGGATTTTGTTTTTTTTTGTGTGAATTTCTCTAAATACACCGATTGACCTATTGACATTCCGGTTAAATTGTTTATTATTATATACGTACATAGGAATGTAATTCCGTAATTACAAATAATCCCCCCTTTATCAGCATCAAGCAAGTTCCTTTTGTGGTTCATATCTCTCATTCCACCTGTGTGAGGCTTTTTATCTTATGGATAAATTGGTGAAATCGTTAACCGCTTACGAGATTGCTCAAATGATTGATATTAGTGCTGTGCGTTCAGATAGCTCGGATCAAAAAATCCTCGAAGTGGTTGAGGCTGCCCGAAAATATCATTGTTATTTGGTGACCATCTTGCCGGCACAAACTTTGCGAGCCAAGAACTTGCTGCAGTTAACACCGGATGCGCCAAAGCTTGGTGGAAATGTGGGTTTTCCATCTGGTGGACAAACCTCAGCTATTAAAGTGAAAGAGACGAGAGAACTGCTTTCGTTTGGTGTGGATGAAATCGATATGGTTATTGATGTTGCTGCCCACCTTTCTGGCCGCTATGATGATGTATTTCGCGATATGACAGCGGTCATTGAGGCAGCAGAAGGAAAACCCGTTAAAATAATTCTGGAGTGTTATTATTTGAATGATGCTCAGATACGAATAGGCTGTGATCTGGCCATCAAAGCTGGGGCTCAGTTTGTTAAGACGGGCACGGGATGGGCGCCGACAGGTGCAACCCTAGAAAATATAGCGCTTATCAAAAACCATGTGGGAGATGCGATCAAAATTAAAGCTTCAGGCGGTGTTAGGGGCATCGAGAGCTTATTGGAGATGTATCGCCGTGGTGCAAGTCGCTTCGGGATTTCCGTTGCGTCAGCCGAAAGAATTTTGAGCCAGCTAGACACTCTTTCCCAACCTATTGAATTACGGTAATTATTAAGGAGTTTCTGCGTGAGCAAATTTATTCTGGCTTACGATTTGGGAACGGGGGGAAATAAATCATCACTCTACGACTTGAGTGGTCGTTGTTTGGCCGAATGTTTTGAGGCCTATCCGACCTTGTATCCGCGAGCTGGTTGGCATGAGCAGCGTCCAGGGGATTGGTGGAAAGCAGTTGTACAAAGTACCCGCCGATTATTATCAGAATCTGGTATTAATCCAAATGAAATTTCTTGTATTGGTATTTCTGGTCAGAGCCTGGGGGTAGTACCTGTTGATAGCGAGGGGCGTTTATTGCGCTCTTCAACACCAATATGGTCTGACTCGCGTGCAACCGAAGAGGCGGCTGAATTTTTCCAGGGGATTAGTGAGTCGGAATGGTACAAAATTACCGGAAATGGTTTTCCTGCGCCTTTGTATGCGGTTTTTAAAATGATGTGGTATCGCAAACATGAGCCGGAGATGTTTGCACGGGTGCATAAAATGGTTGGGAGTAAAGATTACATCAATTTCCGGCTTACTGGCACGATTGCCACAGACTTTTCTTATGCTTCTGGTAGTGGAGTATATGATTTGTTGGGCTGGAAATATGATGATCGGCTAATGCAAATCAGCGGTTTACCTGCATCAATCTTTCCGGAAATTGTTCCATCCACGCAGGTAATTGGCCATCTGACCCCGGTTGCAGCCGAAGAGCTTGGTTTATCGCAGTCGGTTAAGGTGGTTTCGGGTGGGGTGGATAATTCTTGCATGGCCTTAGGTGCGCGGAATACTCGTGAAGGGCGAGTATATAATTCGCAAGGTTCATCCAGCTGGATCGCGGTGACCTCGTCTAAACCTCTAATTGATGAAAAAGTTCGCCCCTTTGTTTTTACCCATGTGCTCCCAGGTTTATTCACTTCGGCAGTCAGCACCTTTGCGGCTGGCTCAAGTTTTCGATGGGTGCGAGATCATATCTGCAGGGATTTGAAAATTCAGGCTGAACAGCATGGTGTGGATGTGTACGATTTGATGACTGCAGAAGCGGCCATCTCACCAGCTGGAGCAAAAGGTGTTTTATTTAATCCCAATATGGCTGGTGGAACATCAATGAGCGCCAGTATTCAAATCCGCGGTGCTTTTCTGGGTTTGGACCTTAGCCACACACGTGCTGATTTAATTCGTGCGGCTATGGAGGGGATTGCACTTGAATTGCGAATCGCACTGGATGCACTGCGTCGGATGGAAGCTTTGAGTGATGAGATGCTGGTGGTTGGCGGCGGCAGCCGCAGCCAACTTTGGCGACAAATTTATGCTGATGTGTATAACACAAAAATCGTGAAGACAAATATTGATCAACAGGCAGCTGCTTTGGGTGCTGCAGCTTGTGCGGCTGTCGGGACGGGTTTGTGGGATAGTTTTGATTTTGTGGATGAGATCCACCAGGTGGAAGATATCACTTGCCCGGATTTTGAACGTGCTTCTGCGTATGAAAAAGTGCTGCCGGTCTTTTCGCAGGCTGGGTTGTACTTATCGGATTTGGGCGATCGAATAGCTGCCCAAGATTTCCAAGGTTAGGCATTTTATTCACTGGAGGTAATTAATGAATCCTGATAATTGGGGCTTTACGAATCCAATCGTTTCTCCGCTCTATGGAAAACCACCCCTGGTGTGGAAAGACATGCGGGTTCAACTGGTCGTTTATGAAACCGATATCGAGAATATCAAACGCGTTATTCCTGCTCCGTTGGAACCGCGCACCAACCGGGTAATTACCTGGGTTTCTCAGTTCGAGCTGGGAACAACACAAGGTGCTTTCAAAGAAATGGCTATCTATGTCCAGGTGAAATATAAGGATTATGAAGGTGATTACGAGCCATTTTTATATGTCAGCACCGCTTTACCGTTGACGGCCGGTCGTGAAATTTGGGGCTACCAGAAAAAGATGGCTGATATCAGTCTGGTGCATGAGCAGGAGGCTGTGATTGGTAAGGTTACGCGTTTGGATCACCAGATCCTAAAAGCTCTGGTTGTGCCTGAATATGTGGCCTCGATGGACGAAGTTCCCTGGAGCCGTGATGGTGTATTTTCTTTAAAATACATTCCCAGCGCAGAAGAAGGTGGTACCCCAGTGCGTGAATTGGTACTGACGGAAGGAAAATTTACTGCACATGATGGAAAATTCTTCGGCGGGCGTGCGTCTGTGGTATATGAGCGCTCAGAAATTGATCCGACCTATTTGTTAGAACCCAAGAAGATTTTGGGCGGTTTCTATGGCGAAGGTGAGCTGTACTTGCCCTTTGGCAAAGTCGTTCATGATTACCGGTAATTTTTAGCTGGCAGCAAAACAAGAAAGTATCCATTTCGTTCCCTTTATAAAGCAAGACCGATCGTTTTATTGGTATGAGAGCAAAGAATAAACCAGCTACCGCTTGGCAGCTGTTAGTTCAGCTTGCCTATGCAACGGAGGTGAATATAGAAAGCTATCCTTGTGTATTGTGCTGATAAGCATCTCTTTCTACCATAGTCATTGAAGGTTAATTTTGCTTAGGAGAATGAACATGAAGACGTTTTTGACAAAGGTTTTGGTGCTCGTTGTACTGCTTTCTGTGGTTCTGGCTGCTTGTGCTCCGGCAGCCTCCACACCTGCCGCAGAACAACCGGCAGCTGACCAACCAGCAGCCGGTGAAACGGCGGCTCCTGTTGCTTCTGGTGAAAAGGTGAAAGTTACCTGGGCTACCCTGGCTGGCTTTTATACCGATTGGGCGAAATCACTGGCTGATGATTTCACCAAAGAGACCGGTATCGAAGTGGAAATCGTCGAAATGGATCTGCCCACGATGTACGAGAAAGAAGTTCTCGATATTGTTGGCGGCACCGGAACATACGATATCATTACGTGGAACGTTTCCTGGAAGAGTGAGTGGGCAAATAATGAATATATTTACCCGCTGGATGATTTCATTAAACGTGACAATGCGGAATTCAAGGTTGAAGATATTTCCCAGGCGCTTTTGAATGTTTCTGGTGGTTGGAAGGGAAAGATTTACGGTTTGCCGTATTACACCTTCACCCCTGGCATGTTCTACCGCTGTGACCTGTTTGAAGATCCGGCCGAAAAAGAAGCCTTCAAAGCAAAATACGGTTATGAACTGGATGTTCCAACAACTTACCAGCAGATGGCCGATATTGCGGAATTCTTCCGCCGTAAACCTGGTGAGACTCTCAAGGGTCAGGCTGTGGACAAAGATTTCTACGGCGTTGGTTTGATGGCAGGCCGCTTTACACACATTTTTGATGAAATCAACACGATTGCCTGGACGCTCGGTGGAGACGTTATCAATGATGATGGTACTCCTGGTGTAGATGATCCGGCGTACTTAGAAGCAGTAAATCTCTATACAAATGAGCTGCTGCCCTATGCTCCTCCTGGCTCTTTGAGCGGTGGTTATGACTTTGTGGTTGGTCAATTCAACACTGGACTGGTTGCCATGACTGGCCCAATGTACCTTGACCAGTGGCCTAATGCGGTCAAAGTTGAACAAAACATCCCCGGATCTGAAGCTTGTATGGCTGCTTTGCCGGGCGGTGGCAAAACCTGGGCTGGTGCATTTACCCTGGGTATTGCAAAAACCACCAAGCATCCCGAAGAGGCCTGGCAATTCTTGAAATGGATCACCGGTCCCGAAGCCCAATTGCGCTTTGCTGAGGGCGGTGGTTCCACCACTCGCATGAGCATCCTGACCGACAAGACATTCTATGAGTCTCGCCGCGAACAGGCTGGTCACTTCCCTGTGCTCGTTCCGGTACTTGAACATGCAGCCAAATGCTGGTATACCAATTACATCCACGTTCCTCAGGCTGCCAAGATTTACGAAGAAGCTCCTGCCTGGCTTTCTGCTGCGGCGTCTGGCGAAATGACCCCCGAAGCCGCTATGGCTGAGTTTGCTAAAAAGATTGATGAATTCTGCGGTGGAAGCTGCCAGATTATTAATGAAGGTTTCCCCAAGGCTGCTGAAGGCTGCGATCAGCCCTTCATTTTCGACAAAAGTGTTCAACTGCGTAAGTAATTAATTTCAGGTTGGGTTAGTGGATAGGGAGCAGACATCGCTCCCTATCCTCATCCCAAAATTCTAACTTTGCGGAGAATAAAATGAAGCTTTCCGCTCTCTTTTCAAAAGGGAATTCCAGCCCCGAGAAGAACAGCAAAGTCATGTCCGACAAAACATACAGTGCCTTGCTAGTAGCTCCAGCGATGATTGTGCTGTTCTTTTTTGGTCTGTTTCCTCTGTTCTATGCGATTAACCTGGCTTTCCGCCATGTCGATTTAACTGCCGGGCCTTCCGCTATCTGGAATTTTGTCGGACTAACGAATTTTCGTTACGCAATGAATAATACGGTGTTCTGGCAGTCATCTGCCCGGACTCTGTTCTTCGCTGTTATTTCCGTCAGCATCCAAATGACGCTTGGTATCAGTCTGGCATTTTTAATCAACCAGCTCAAATGGTTCAAAGGCATTATCCGTTCATTGTTCTTAATGCCTTTGGCGTCGGCTCCGGCTGCTGTAGGGATGATCTGGCGTTATTTATACGACTCAGATTTTGGGGTTTACAATGCTGCTTTACAGGCCATTGGGTTGCAGCCCCTAAACTGGTTGGGAGATGCCAAGACAGCGTTATTTAGCATCGTCATTTTTGATGTCTGGCAATGGACTCCTTTTGTCATGTTGATTACCCTGGCTGGTTTGCAATCTCTACCCAAGGAACCATTTGAGGCAGCAGCCTTAGACGGTGCATCAGGTTTAATGGTTTTACGCCGCCTAACCTTTCCACTTCTTTCTCCAGTCTTAACGTTGATATTTATATTGCGCTCGATTGACGCTGCCCGTTTATATGATCCGATTGCTACTACCACGCGCGGTGGTCCTGGTAATGCAACAGAAACCGTTACCTACCTTTTATACCGAGTCGGTTTAAAACAGTTCCGCATGGATCAAGCCAGCGCAATGGCGCTGATCATCCTGTTCGTGATCGTCGTATTTTCCGGCCTGGTTTTGCGCAGGCTCATGCGCGAACAGGCTGAACGCGCCCGGTCAAATTAATCGGCACGCTGAGGTGAATAATGCGGATTAAGAAATTTACCCCCATGGATATTCTACGGCAGACGATTGCAATTGCCGTTTTAATTCTGGTGCTTTTCCCAATTTATTGGATGATTGCGACATCGCTTAAGCCAACAAACGCAATTTTAATGTCGCCGCCGGTGTTTCTCTTCCAACCTACCTTTGAACATTATCAGTATGCATTTCAGCAGGCAAATTTTGCACTTTATATTCGCAATACATTGATTGTTGCTTTGGGTTCAACTGCGATTGTTGTTGTTACAGGGTCACTGGCATCTTATGGTTTTGCTCGTTATAACGTTGGCGGTGGCAATTTAATGTTCTTCATCCTGACCACCCGCATGATGCCAGCAATTGCTGTTGTGCTGCCGTTTTTCGTCATTTTTCGCACGGTGGGAAATACTGCTCTTGGTCAATTTTTGCAGCTTGGTCAAGATCGCCTGGGAACGCTGATTGTCTGCTACACCATTTTTAACCTTCCTTTTGCGATCTGGTTGATGCATTCCTTCTTCCAGGATATTCCGACCGAATTGGAAGATTCTGCTCGCTTGGATGGTTACACCCGATTTAAAGTGTTTTGGAAGGTGGTTCTGCCGTTGGCTGCACCTGGTATTGCGGTGACAGCAATTTTCTGCCTGTTATTTTCGTGGAATGAATATTTATTCGCCTCCATTTTAACCCGAGACATGGCCAAAACAATTACGGTCGGTGTGGGTGATTTTTGGACACAGCGCGGCATTCTTTGGGGGCCACTCTCGGCAGCAGCTACGGTTTGTGTGGTGCCGATGATTTTGTTTGCTCTGATCTTGCAGCGCTGGATTGTGCGCGGTCTTACTTTTGGCGCAGTGCGCGGATAAACTGAGGAGGATCAACATGTCTATTTCTGCGATTTGGGACCGTTTTTGGTGGTCGCTAATGCTAACAATATTGACCGGCTTGATCTGGCTCAAGTTTATTGACCCTATTGTGCCATGCTTAAGTGTTGGTTTGATCTTGTGCGTTTCTGTTGGAGTAATTTTTTTCGCAGTTGGAATCCGAAAAATGCTTCAGCAAAAACGAAGGGAAGAAGAAATTGAGCGGACTGCTTATGAAGAATTACTTCAAGAAATGGGCAAGGAGGCGCTGAAATGATTGAATTACGCGGCGTCACCAAACGTTTTGGAACCACCCTGGCGGTTAAAAATCTTACTTTTCATGTCAATGAGGGGGAGTTTGTGGTTTTATTCGGGCCGGCTGGTGCTGGTAAATCGACCACATTACGCTTAATTGCCGGTATTGCTCAACCCAATTATGGTGAAATCTTTTTCCGCGGCCGGTCGTTGAAAGGCGTACCCCCAGAAAAGCGTAATTTCTCAATGGTGTTTGAGAATTATGCGTTGTATTCGCACTTAACTGTGTTTGAAAATATGGCATTTCCGCTGCATGCACGTGGGTTACCTGCAGATGAAATTCAAAAGCGTGTTCAGGCGATGGGAGAATTGTTGCATATTGAAGCCATGTTAGATCGAAAGCCAGGGTTTTTAAGTGGCGGCCAACGTCAACGGGTAGCATTGGGGCGCTGCTTAATCCGTGAGGCTGATTTGTATTTGCTGGATGAACCAATTTCGCATTTGGATGCTCGCTTACGCATCCAAATGCGGGCAGAATTAAAAAATTTGTCCCTGGAGAAAAAATCAACAGTTATTCACGTGACCCATGATTACCGTGAAGCAATGGCATTGGCAGACCGGGTCATCGTGCTCAATAAGGGGCGAATTATGCAGGAAGGTGCACCGGAAGACGTTTATAAGAATCCTGCGAATGATTTTGTGGCTAGTTTTATTGGTGATCCTCCGATGAGCTTTATTAAAGTGGATCGAGCCTCATTAAATGGATCGACAGGATACCGCATTCAGAATAGTGAACATTTTATTCCTGCTCCAGATCAATCTTTGCCTTATGGTTCAGAAAATAGCAATCTTTTATTGGGGATACGGGCAAACCAAATTAAGCTATCGGAAACAGCAGATCATTTTTATAGCACGCCTGTAGAAATTTACCTGGTGGAGCCTCAAGGTCACCGCAACTTGATCACGGTAAAACTAGGAAGTCAGTTAGCTCAGGTTGTTACCCCACCGGACCAGGTTTGGAAAGTTGGGGAACGTGCCTGGATTAGCATTCATCCGCAAATATTGCATGTTTTTGTTGATGGAAATGCTATTTACCATCCGGTTGAAATGACAGAAATGTCTGTGAATAACTAAGGAAGGTGTCTGTGGCATCGGTAACTTTAAATAATATTCATAAACAGTATGGCAAAGTCACTGCGGTCCGCGGCATCTCGATGGATATCCAGAATGGTGAATTTATCGCCTT
This sequence comes from Chloroflexota bacterium, assembly GCA_029265085.1. The sequence continues at coordinate 23,052 of JAJUJY010000001.1, read as the reverse complement.
TTTGGGACCATCTGGTTGCGGTAAATCTTCTACCATGCGTATGATTGCCGGGCTAGAAGAAATAACCGACGGTGATATTTTGTTTGATGGGGTTTCAGTAATAGAGCGCAAACCCAGTGAGCGTAATGTGGCGATGGCATTTGAGACCTATGCTCTTTACCCTACTTTAAGTGTGTATGAAAATCTAGCTTTTCCTTTGCGTGCAGCTGGATGGAAGCAGGCTGATATAGATCAACGGGTGCGGGAAGTGGCGGAAATTATTGGTATCATCGAACTCTATGACCGCAAACCAGGGAAATTAAGCAGCGGACAGTCCCAAGCTGTTGGATTAGCTCGTGCATTGATCCGCAAGCCAAATGTTTTCTTGCTAGATGAGCCAATTTCACACCTGGATACCAGCCAACGTTTTCACATGCGCATGTATATCAAGCGGCTGCATATTGATCTGGGATATACCATGATTTTAGTTACGCATGACCAGGAAGATGCAATGGCTTTGGCTGATCGGGTTGCTGTTATGAGTGATGGACGTTTGCACCAGATTGATACCCCGCGGCAGATTTATGATCATCCAGTGGACTTGTTTGTCGCAAGTTTTATTGGTAATCTACCAATGAATTTTTTGGAAGGGAAGCTTGTTCGTGAGAACGACCACCTGTATGTGCAGAATAAATCTTTGCGCGTGCAACTGCCTGAACGTTTTGAAAATCAAATGGATCTCCCCGAAGATGTTGTTTTGGGAATACGCCCGTATTATTTACAAATCCATCCAGAAATTGCAGTGAACGGCAGCCTTAAAGGCGAAATATTTGTTGTTGAAACCCTGGGAGATATGAATGTAGCCACAGTTCAATTGGATGGCACTCGTATCCAGGTGGTTATGCCCACCACGTATCGCGCAGCACCACACACCCCCGTCAATGTTACTCTGGATCCTAACCATGTCTTGTTGTTTGATATGGCCAGTGGCAAGGCAATTGGGTAACCTTGCCTTTGTATCTGCTTTTCATTCTTATGATAGAATGAATCTACAAAATTTGATCAAATTTTTCCGGAGGGGCGCAGGTGGAAATGCTCGATAAGCAGAATCCAATTCCGCTTTATTACCAGCTTCTACAAATTATTAAGGAAGGTATCGAAAGTGGTCAGTGGAAACCTGGCGAAACGATCCCGACTGAAAATGAGATGATGGAAAAATATGATATTAGCCGGTCTACAGTTCGACAGGCTGTATTGGCTTTGGTAAATGAGGGTTATCTCAAACGGGAAAAGTCAAAGGGCACGATCGTTACCAGTCAAACCGGGCGCACTCGTTTTATTGGTGGTTTGATAAGCTTTACCGAGGAGATGAATCAGAAAAATATTCCTCATACTTCGCGCATCCTTGACCAGAAGGTCATTCCTGCAGAGGCTGAAATTGCAGCAAGGTTACGAATAAAACCCGGGGAAATGGTTTATTATCTTAAACGTATTCGATTTGTGAATGAGCAGCCTTTTTTGGTGGATGAGCATTTCATCCCATATTCGTTATGTCCCGGAATTGAGACGAAATATCGTGAAAATACCTCGCTTTACCAGCTTCTCCAAAATCAATACCGGTTAAACTTACATCACGGACAAATTGAGTTTGAAGCAATCAATGCGCCTTCGAAAGAAATTGTAAAATTGCTGCAGGTTTATGCAAAAACAAATTTGTTGCAGGCTGAACGGATTGTTTTCTCTGATAAAGAAATTCCACTGGATTATTTTAAGGCGATTACTTGCGGTAAGTTTTCGGTCGATGTGCTCTCCGCTCCACAATTCCGCGGATAAATTCCTTTAGGTTTTTGATAAACGGCTTGCCTGGTTATTAATAAATCAGGCAAGCATTTTTTTTACCCGAATGACTAGTTTTTTTATCGATTCAAGGATATATAATAGGATTACTTCCAACCTCTACTGCTGAAACAACCTGATCAAATGGATAACTTAATATCTCAAACCAATCCCCCTGTTCTGCAAAAACAATTTTTGACAGCTTTCATTAAAAATCCCTGGTTCCGGGCAGTGCGGTATCTGTTCCGGCGTGCTTTGGCGATTGCCTTAACCATTGTGTTTGGAATTTTTGTTACGATGGTTATTGCGAACCGGGGTGGTATGGTCGATAAGGTTGCTCGTGACCGGGTAGATGCAGAAGTTTTTTACATGAGCCTGGACCAAAATTTTCAAGGGGATCTGAGCGCTGTTCGGCAAGCGCTGGAGGCAAAAGAGGGCCTTACGTTATCCTTCTGGCCAAAGCATCTTTTTTATACCTACAAAGCTTTGACCCTGGACTGGGGAAATGTCTGGGACCATCGCAAATTTGGAATGTATGTGAAAACCAGTTCGGGAGTAATTGCCACGGATGACAGCCGGACGATTATTTTTTCGCAGCTGCCCAATACGCTGTTATTATCCGGAACGGCCTATTTGCTCCTGGCTATTCTTGGTATTCCTCTGGCACTCTTTCTAAGCCAACGTGAAGGTCATTGGTTGGACCGTTTGATCGGAATTCTTACACCACTTTCTTCTGTTCCAAGTTGGGTCTTTGGTGTTTTGCTGGTAGTTGTTTTTGCTGTGGAATTCAAGTGGTTCCCGGTTGGAAAAATGATTGGGGCACTCCCTCCGCAAACACTCTGGGAAACGGTTAAAGTGGTATCGTATCATCTTGTTTTACCAGTTTTGGCGATCGTGTTAAGCCTGATCTTTCAACTGGTGAGCAATTGGCGTACTTTTCTATTGATTTATTCTGAAGAAGACTATGTGACACTGGCCCGGTCCAAAGGGCTTCGCCGCCATACGGTTGAGATCCAATATATTTTGCGCCCGGTGCTGCCCTATATGCTGACCAGTTTTGCATTAATGTTGGTCGGTTTTTGGCAGACAATTACAGCGCTGGAGTTCTTTTTTCAATGGCCTGGTATAGGGAAATTGTTTGTGGATGCGCTGCCAAACTTTCACGGGGAGAGTATGTACCGCGGTGAAATGACGATTGTTATTGGAATCGTGGTATTGTTCGCTTATCTGCTTGGCGTGACGGTTTTTCTCTTGGATATCTTTTATGTGCTTGTTGATCCACGGATTCGTGTTGAACAAAAAGAACAAATCTCTGTTCAGTCGCTGCGGCAGGCTGGCCGTACCTGGATAGAAAATATCAAAGGGCTGTTTCGCCGGCGCTCCAGGGAATATTGGCAGAATATGTCAATGCAGACAAAACGAAAGGGTAAGATTCATCCTTTCAAACAGATCCGCACTTGGATATATAAAATGGGATCTGGAACAAAACAAGCCTGGAAGGAGATTCGGCGTGAGCCAGCGGCTATTTTGGGGTTTTTGATGGTGCTTGGCTTGATTGCGAGTGCAATCGCCGTAACGAAATATATCCCCTATGATCCCATCGGCCGTGAGTGGACTGAATCATATATGACAGGGCATCCAACGTCTGCGAAATTGGCTTTGCCCAAATGGATCAATTTCTTTCGTAAAGATGATCTTCCTTCGACGATTGTTCTCAGCAGCCAGGATGGTACAGCGGTTAAACAACTTGACCGATCGAATTCAGAGCTGCCAACAGTGCAGATTGATTTTACGTTTGATTATTCTTACCAGGATTTCCCCAGTGACCTTGTTTTATATATCAATGGGAAGTATGTTGAAAAAACACCTTTCATTTCCTTAACCTGGATAACCCCAGATGGGAGAGAAATTTCTCTCAAAAATACAGCGGTTACGGGGGATATGACCTATCCTTTTAGCGAGAATGTTCCTTTCCGCCGGTTAGTTATGACCAATGAACATTGGAAAAAATGGGTTGTTACAACCGGGGATTACCAGACACCCGGATTCTATCTGCTTTTTGCTGACCCAATCGAAGAGGAGCCTGTGATTGTGCCTGGAACCTACACCTTGCGGTTGAACGGCATCCTTTTTGAGCAGGATAGTGATCTGGATGCGCAGCTTGTTGTTTTTGGCCAGGTGGAAGGCTGGGCAGGTACAGATCATCTGCGGCGAGATCTGATCGTACCGCTCTTATGGGGGTTGCCGTTTGCTTTAGTGATTGGGGTATTGGGGTCACTGGCCACCGCATTGGCTTCGCTCATTATTGGGGCAGTGAGTGCCTGGTTTGGTGGATGGGTGGATGGACTGATCCAACGAGCGATTGAGGCGAACCTGATTTTGCCAGTTATGGCGGTTGGTGTGTTGCTGTATGCTTATTATGGTTTTAATTTGTGGTTGGTTTTAGGCTTGATTGTTTTGCTGAATGTTTTAGGAAGTCCAACGAAAGCATTTCGTGCTGCATTTCTGCAAATTAAAGAGTCAGGATATATTGAGGCTGCCCAGGTATATGGTGCCAGTAATTGGCGAATTATTACGCAGTACCTGATTCCGCGCATATTGCCAGTGATTGTTCCGCAGATTGTGATCTTGATTCCCAATTTCTTTTTCCTGGAAGCCACACTGGCTATTTTTAATATCAGCGATCCACGTTATCCGACCTGGGGCAGGGTGGTATATTCCGCGCTGCGTTATGGGGCAGCTTACGGCTCACGTTACTGGGTGTTAGAGCCGATTAGTTTGATGTTGCTTACTGGATTAGCCTTCGCGCTGTTGGGATTTGCGCTTAACCGGATTCTTAATCCGCGTTTGAAGGACGTATAACTTTTCGCATTGATTAATGTGCGGGAAAATTTAAGGTGGGTTCAGCACATCGTGGTTACGAATACATAAAACCAGTCTGATTTGTCCGAAATTGACCGGGTATGAATTGCGCCGGACTCTATATAATGAATATAGCGGATGGTTCCCGCGAATGGTCCGGTCAAACTGGTTTAATCGTCATTCAGGAGGTGTGTAGTGACCGCGGTAATGACTCGCTTCTCTCCTTCGATTCATGGGTTTGCGTTTCGAAATGATTTTTCTGTACAGCTTCCTGTCCAATATCCACTCCCATCAGGGGGGCTGCTCGATATCAACGCATTGAGCGATGGGCTGTGCGGCGGCATGTGTTTTGGGGTGTTAGATTATTTTTATGCCGGGCTGCAATTACCAAACGAGACCGAGCCGCAAAAGCTGGATCATGGGGTGGTGGTCTATCTTTGTGAACGCCATCTGGAAAGTTTAAAAGCTCCCTCGGTGGCGAAATTGATTGAATGGCGATGGTTGGAAGCAAAAGACCGCATCTTTGCGATGCGGCGTTATGAAATCCCCAGGCTGCGCCGGATGCTGGATAAGGGGCAACCGGTCGTGTTGGCAATCATGCCGGATCATCCAGTCAGAGATGATAAGCCAATTCAAATGGTGGTGGCAGCGGGATATGAAGTAAATGAAATTGACCAGCTCTGGAAGTTGACGATCTATGATCCAAATCATCCTCGTAAAGAATCCCAATTGACTTTCGCGTTGTTCGATACAGGTTTTCAGGCAACGCTTGCGTCTGGTGAAGCGTTGTTGGGTATATTTGTTGTTCCATACAAAGCACGGAAACCATCACCAGGCCAGCCGAAGCGCAAAAAACCAGTTTCTTTTGACCTGACTCCTGTTCCTTTTAAGCTGCACTGGCCAGTGGACAGCCGCCGGGTCAATCAATACTTTGGGGAAAACCCGGAATCTTACAAACCATTTGGCCTGCCAGGCCATGAGGGGGTAGATTTGTACGCTTTAAACGGTGCAAATATTTATGCGGCGGCAGACGGCGAAGTGGTGCAAGCGGATTTTCCATCAAACCATCCATATGGCCGCCAGATCCGGTTGAAACATCTCCTGGGTGGAAAGACGGTATTCACGATCTACGGACATCTTTCAGAATTGCTTGTTAATAAAGGGCAGATGGTCTCTGCAGGGGAGTTGATTGGCAAGGCAGATAATACGGGCAATTCCTTTGGCTCACACCTGCACCTGACTTTGAAAATTGATGGGGCAAAAACACAAGGATATCCAGCGGGTATTGTGGATCCCTGGCCGTATTTGCAGGACAGCCTGGAGGAAGAGCCAGAACCGGTTACCCCGTTGCCTCCTCCGAGCGGGATTAGGGTTTTTACAATGATGGAACTCAACCTGCGCGCCAGCCCGTCAACAACGGCGCGAATTATTGCAGGGCTGCCGGCTGGAGAAACGCTGGAAGTTCTGGGTGGTGCAGATGATGTACGCTCCAAAATTGGCAAACAAGATCAATGGCTGCAGGTTCGTTCTGCCAGCGGACAGGCGGGATTTGTGGCTGCATGGTTTGTACAATCCACAGAACAGGCTTTTCCACCGAGCGGACTGGTGGTTTATCCGTTTGATCAGGTCAATCTGCGTTCTGGACCAGGAACCGGTTTTGATTTGCTGGCAGCATTAACCTTGAGCGATCCATTAAGTGTGTTGGGTGATGCAAATCTGGCCCGTGGAAAAATTGGTAAGATGAATGAATGGCTGCAGGTACAAACCGAAAAGGGCTTGCGTGGATTTGTCGCTGCATGGTTGGTGCATCTTACGGGTCAAACTGCGCCTGACAGCGGGATAAAAGTTTATCCCATGCAGATGGTTAACGTGCGTGCCCGCCCTGTGCTGGATGGAAATATCTTGACCGTAGCGACCAGCGTAGATGGATTAATTGTGTTGGGTGAAAAAGATGTGATTTTGTCGAAAATCGGCCAGCCGGATGCATGGCTTAATGTCCGAACCAAAGACCGTTTTACCGGATACGTGGCTGCCTGGTTGGTGCAGCTGACTGAACCTGCCCAGCCCGTAACTCCTCCGCCGGCAGCGATAACCTCGCTAAAGGCCGCCGCAACCGCTGATGTAAATATGCGTGCACAACCGAGCAGCAATTCCCCCAGGGTCAGCGGGTTATTTGCCAACGAAATTGCCAGGGTATTGGAACCAGATCTGGCTTCAGCCCGCCAAAAAATCGGGAAAATGGACCAGTGGATATATCTTGAAAAATCCAGTGGAGAGCGGGGCTGGGTGGCAGCCTGGTACTTAAGGCAGGTGGTTTAAATCCTATTGCACGTATCGCTTTCTCGTGATGTGTGTGCGTGCAGCGCGTACACATTCTTTTTTTACAAAATGAGCCAGCAATCCAACTTAACTGTTGTAATCATCCTGGCTTGGTGCTATATTTATAAATAAGATAAACAATGTTGAATTATTTGTTTGTCACCCCTGATTTTTCCCATAATCAATAATTTATTTTTCCTTCCAGCGTGATCTGGTGAAAGGAGCGTAATTTTGAATACCAACGAATTATTGCAGCGCTGGTCAACCTTGTCTTTAACCGAAATCGAAGATCAAATTTTGCGCGGTGAGGATTTGGATACGGTAGCTCAGTTGGTTGGCACAGACACCATTGCGGAAATTCAAAAAGTCTCCTTTGCACCACCCTTCACGGGGTCTCGCGAGCATGTAGTCCTGTTACCGGGAATTATGGGATCGCTGTTGGCGAGTATTCGCGGCGTAACCACTTTGCTGTGGATCAATCCATTGTTGTTTTTACAAGGTAATGCTCGATATTTACGCTTAAATAGCAGCGGGGATGGAGATGAATCTCCTGATGTGGAATGTGTGCCAATGGGTCTTGAAAAAATGACCTATTTGAAAATCGCGTTGCAGATTAACCGCCAGGCACATTTGCATGAATTTCCGTATGATTGGCGCCGGCCGATTGAATACAATGCCGATATATTGAAAAATGCACTGGATCGCTGGTCGGATGGAGATCCGGATTGTAAATTTAACCTGGTTGCACATAGTATGGGAGGGTTAGTTTCCCGTACATATATGGCTCGCCACCCAAAACACGCCGAGCAGCATGTTCGCAGGTTGATCATGCACGGCACACCGAATTTTGGCGCGGCCAGTGCTATTGATAATCTGATCAACGGAAATTCGATGATGGCGACAGTGGATAAACTGAATGACCAGAATGAGATGCGCAGCCTGGTGTACTGCTTGCCAAGCGTGTACCAGCTCTTGCCCTCTCCGGTCGAATGCTTCCCTTCCGGCCGCGACTACCCTGCAGATTTTGATTTATATGATGCAATGGCCTGGCGGATGCCAAATATCCAGCAGAAATATTTGGATGGCGCAAAAAAACTGCACCTTGCCCTGGCTGCATCAGATCCACAGGTGCCGGTTAATGTCATTGCAGGTGGAAACATTGAGACTGTGCTTGGCGCAAAACTGGGTTTTGATCGCGATGTCCCCAAATTAGAGGTTTTAAGAAGTTCAAATGGGGCGGATTCTGGGGATGGCACTGTGCCGTTGTGGTCCGCTGAGTTACCCGGAGCAAAGGTATATTACACCCAGGTGAATCATCGTGATCTGCCAGGAAATAAGTCGGTTATTCAGGCAACCCTGGACTTGATCAATACAGGTGATTGTAAACTGCCAGAAACCTTACCACCGCCTAAACCTTTCTTTTTTGAGCCATCTGTGTCAGTTCCGGTGGATGTGCAGGCGGAAGACCTGCGCGCCAAAATTGAAACCGGCATTGTCAGTGAACATGATTTGAAAAATTTATATTTTGCCTTCTAGTGCTTCATCTATTGTCATTCTGCCCTGAACACTCATTGCAGCCTGAAATTTCCGTCATAGTTTTGGTCCAAAGGAGTATGTTCAATGGGTATTAGTTTTTTACTTGGTGTCGTTGGCGGTTTATTGGGGGAGCTGCTCAAATGGTATTCTATGCGCGAATCACCGAATTTGCCGGAATATCTGCGAAGTCCTTTCTATTGGGTGGTCACACTGTTGATGATCCTTGCTGGGGGCGGGCTGGTGATTATACAAGGGGTACAGCCAGATAATCCCTGGCTGGCTATCAATGTAGGGATCACCGCACCGCTGATCTTGAAAGGATTTGCCTCGGTTGTACCCATTAAACCAGCCAGTTCGACGAGTGTATCTTTCGCACCTGGAGAGAGACATAAACCCGGATTGATTGATTTTTTGGCTGGGCGCTGATTTGATCTGAATAGCACTGCCATGTCTGGATATGTGCCTGATCCCCTCCTGGTAGAGGTTTTTTCGCAAGGAGCCAACCAGCCTTGCCGGATTCGCCTGACTCTCCCAGATGGCAGTGGGAGTGTGGGTGAGCTGGATATTGCTGCACTGGAAAACCGGTTGGCGAACCTTCCGTGGGATTGGGAAGATGCTGGAAAAACATACGGCCAGGCAATCTTTGAAGCGCTGTTTCCAGGGACACTATCCAATCAGTTTAGCGCAGCTCTACAGGCTTCTCGCGGTCGAGGGCTGCGTTTTGCGCTGCAAATTGACCCTGCTTTGCCTGCCTTGCACCGGCTGCCGTGGGAGAGGCTGTATTTTCCGCAGGGCAGCCAGTGGATTCCATTGGCGGTTTCACCGGCTGTGGTATTTTCAAGGTTTTTACAGACCGGCCAACCCTGGGGGGTAGCTCTTCCTGTGGGACCATTAAAACTTTTGCTGGTCATCAGCAGTCCATTTCCGGCCGGCAGCAACCTGTATGTCGATGTTGCCAATGAGCAGCAAGCGATTCAAGCTGTGCTGGATCATTTCCCCGGGCAAATTGAAATGGAAGTGCTGGCGGGCGCCATATCTGCTCAGCAGCTCTCCGATCATTTGGCACAAGGGAGTGGCTACGACCTGTTGCATTATGTCGGACACGGTGAATGGCGTGCAGATGAACAGCGCGGATATTTAATTTTCTCAAAACAATACGAGGATGGAACCTGGGGACCGGCCGGTGTTCTGGCTGACGAATTAACGCGGTTATTTACCTCAACAGTGCGCTTACCTCAATTAATTACTTTAGGCGCCTGTGAAAGCGGGCAGCAATCCACCCTGGATGCCTTTAAAGGGGTCGGACCTCAATTGGTCCAGGCGGGCTGCCCGGCGGTAATCTGTAATCAGGAAAAAGTGGAAAATGCGGTCGCGCGTCAATTCTCGGTCGATTTTTACACAAACTTGTTGGAAAGCGGTTGTGTTGATCTGGCGGTCAACCGGGCACGAACAGGTCTTTTAGAGCACCAATATCTACAATGGGCTGTGCCAGTGCTATATATGCGCCTTGCGGATGGGATTCTTTTTGTCCCGCAGCAGCGGTTTAAGCCGGTTCAACGCCAGCCGTACAAATTTTTAGCTCCTTACCAGCGTCTGGATACGGACCTTTTCAAAGGCCGCGAAGCGAAAATTGCCGAGTGTTGCCGGAGTATAAATGAAAATCGCATCACCGTTGTGTTTGGTGAAACTGGGGTGGGAGTTACATCGCTTTTCCAGGCTGGTATTACTCCACGGCTTGAATCAGATCGCTGCCTGGTTGTGCGTATAGCTGATTATCCGAATGTGGCAAGTGAGTTTCGCAAGGCGTTGCAAATCGATGGTAAACCAACCCCTTTGAAAATCGCTGGAGATGCACCTTTAGCGACAGTTTTACGTGCAGTCAACCCTGCCAGGTTCTCCACTATCATTCTGGCGCTTGACCAATTTGAAAATGCCTGTGCCCTGCCAGCAATGGAACAGCAAGCAATTCTGGAGATGTTAAAAGGGAGTGTGCAAGCACTTGGTGAACGTTTGAAATTGGTTTTCTTGATTCACAAAGATGCACTTCCCGGATTGACTTTATATCAATCTTTGATTAATCCAAATGCGGGGACCTGGATTGAGGTCTTTCCTTTGGCAGTCGAAGAAGCGCTTGCAGCCATTATTGATCCATTGGATGTGCTGGGTTGGCCAGTGACATTGAATCCAATCTTTGCGCGAGAACAGATTGTCCCTGATTTAAGCGCCATATATCCGGATCGAGACAGTACGGACGGGAAATCCTGGATTGATCCCGGGCAATTGCAAATTGCCTGTACCTGGCTGTATCAAAAAGCACGCGAACGCCGCCCGCCATTGATTGATGAAACATTGTATGTAAAGGAAGCTGGCGGGGCAGACGGTATTCTTGTGCGCTATATGGAGGAGGAACTCAACACTCATTTTGCCGGGCAATCGGATTTGGCGCGCGCGATTTTAGCGGCGATGGCTGCGCCGGATATGGAACGATGGATTTTGCCTGAGCAATTGATGGGCAGTTTGGGTGAAACCAATCATCGTGAAGATTTATTGGATCGGATTACCTCCTTGCTGAACCAATTTGCCCGGGCAGAAATCCTGGTACGACAGCTCCGGGAAAATGGATATGTGTACGCTTTTGCAAACCAGATGATTGCAGATGAAGCGTTTCGTCTGGGGGGTGAAAAAACAGAACTGGCCTATCAGGCCGGGGACGAGGTGGAACGAGCCTGGCGGTTGTGGCTGTCCAGTCAAACCCGGCAAGGTGCAGTTGTAAATATAGATGACGCTTTGGCTACTCGCCAGCAGCTGCGCATGCTGGTCGAATTTGGGCATTCCCTTGACCCTAAACCCGTCAAGCTTCTATTGTTATTGCGTTCCGCTGTTTATAAAGATGAACCGCCCATGCCCTGGTTGGCACGACTAAAGGAAAAAGAAATCACCACAGGAATGATCCAAACGATGGAGGGCGCAGGCTCAAATCTTCCTCCATTGAGTGGTTCAATGCGTGAAATGGCGGGACGCCTGCTCGGCCTGAGCGATCCCGCCATGCCGATAAAACCAGATCCGCAGGTGGGTGATATTGCCTGGATAGCGGCGAGCAGCCAAAATTCAGTCAGCCGCAGGACAGCTGCACTGGCGCTTACGACCATTCCAGCAAGCCCGCAGGAGATCACGGCTCGAATAGACCGCGCGATCGATGGCCTACAATCCGGGCTGCGCAAGATGGTTCGCCGGTCTGAATTAATGGGTACTCTGGCAGACGCTGGATTTGCACAAGAGCGGCCAGGTGAATTACCGGGCAGAGGCAAGGCGGGAATTTACCTGTGGAGAACCTGGCGGCGCGTCTTCTTAAACCGCAGGGCAATTCTCTGGACTGGATTAGGCGGTGGAATTGGGGCCGGAATTGGCCTGGGACTGGAACGATTGCTCATTGGCAGTCTGGCACAATCACATATTGGGATGATCTTTTTTGCTTTATTTTCTTATTGGGGGCTGCTGCTGGTTGGAGGAACCAGGCTGGTGATGGGATTTGCCGGACCCATGCTGCTGCAAAACTCACCGTATGTGGGGAAGGATCACCGCCGCACCATAGTAGAAGTTGTTTTGGGCAGCCTGGGTTTTGGTTTGATGAACCTGATCGTTGCGGTTCTTAATGGAATTTCATTGGCACGTGCACCTTTGGTGATTCCGCTTGGTTTTGTAGCTGGTTTGGGAGTCGCTGTGGCGCTTTCAGGAACCGATCTCAAAAAATGGGGCAGGTTTTTGCGGATCCTCCTGGGAATTACCCTTTTTGTTTTGGCACATGCTGTTTTTTTGATCTCCCCAGAGAGTGGTAGTGGAATTTCAATTTCTTTGTCTGCTGCTTATTTTCAGGTGGAGTTTGAATATTTTTCCTGGACAGCCTGGCAGTCCTGGATCCAATCGGTTTCGGGTTGGCCGGTTGTACTGGCGCTGGTCGAAGCGGGTCTGGCAGGGATTGCATTGATTCTTGGCGGTAAGATTGGAAGCCGATTTGGTCAGAGATGGTCGATGCGCTGGCAGGAATTTATTGAGCGAACACGCGAATAGAATGGAGTTTGAAATGAAGACTGGAAGAAAAAGCTGGATGCCAGTTCGTATTTTTACCCTTGTAGTTTGTATCATCTTGATCGGGGCGTCCTGCAGTCCGGCACAACCAACCCGCCCGGAACGGGTTGCCCGGGAAGCGAGTGTAACCCCCGCAGCAACCAAAACATTTACCCCAAGACCAACAATCACAGCAACCGTAACGACCCCAGTCGCCGTGATTGCTTCTGATGCACAAATCCGGCGATTAATAGCTGGTGTGTTTGCGGGGTCAAGCCAGCCTTTGCCAGAAATCCTGACAGGAGATCCAGTTGACTTAAATGCTGGTGGATTGGTAACCACGGATGAACAAGGTGAGGCGGAGGTTCTCATCCAGGGATGCCTCAAGTTGTTTGTTTTTCAAGATGCGTCTTTGGAGCGGTCAACCTGCCGAAAATCGGATGCGGAAAGCGGTTTGGGGGTTTGCAGTACGGCCGGTATGACCGGCGTACTGAACCAATGTGCCGCCAAAATCGATATCCAGACACCTGGCTCTGGAGCAACCACTTCCGGCACCTGGTTTGCAGTGATTTATCTGCCAGAAGACAATCTCAGCATTGTTCAGGTCTATGAGGGAAAGGTGGATGTCAATGCAGTGATCGATCCGCAGACGGGACGATCCAGCCAGGAACAGATTTTGGAACAAGGGCAGTTATGGTTTACAGCACCAGGCGAGGAAGCACCCAGTATTGCAGGGATATATGGCCGAGAACCGCAGCCAATGGAGGTTTGGAGTGTGCTGCGCCCTGCATTGATCGAAAAATATCCTAACCTGGATGTCTGGATGCAATCAGCTAAGGATATTGCCTATTACCAAGATCTGACGTTCCCAGACTTTCTAGCTCCGCCTGCCGGATTTGTAGATGTTCAATTATTTGGACCGGTCTGGGAAGAACCCGTTGTCCGGGATGCCTTGTTGACGGGAATTCCCTGGGCAGAGATTGTGAACAATCTTTGGTTTGATTATTTCATCACGCCCAGTATTGTTCATGGGAATTGGGTAATTGAGGATGCTGCACAATATGATCCCGACGTGGAACGGGCAAATAAAATATTGTTGGAAAGCGGTGCATTTCAGAATTACGATAACTTCCTGATCATTGGCGTGAGAGAAGGCAATGAGGAAGCTGGCAGGTTTGCCTTCGAGCTGCAGGCCGCGTTTGCATCGCTCAACTTAAAGGCAGATGTTCAGTTCCTGGATGACGGGATCATCCAATCCTATCAAGAATCTGCCGAGCTGTATCAAAGTACCCCGTTTATTTTGATTGACTTTTTGTTAGAAGAGGGAACCGTAAACTAGCAATTCGATTGTTAGGTTAATGGAAAAGGAGCAACCGCATGCCAGAGGATCAACAGATTTATTTAAATGGAATCGATGGAGTTACCGGGCAGTATTTGGTTGCGCCGATGCAGATCAGCCAGGTGGCTGCACTGGCGCAGGGAGAGGTGAAAGAGAAAAACATTTTGACCTGGCTTGCGAGTGTCTGGCATAAAATTCGCACCCCGTTTATGGGATTGCCTTTAGGTGTTGATCCAACGGATGTTGCCCAGGCGGGTTGGGGAATAGTTTTCCTGAAGGACGAAGATCCGGCGGTGATTAATGCCTTGCAGCCTTTAATTGAACACCGCAAGCGGCAGGTCAACAATGATAAATTGGTGAAAGTGCTTGAGTTTCAGGCTGGTGAAACCTGGGAACAATGGCTGGGGCGTTACGGCGTAGCCCCCGGCAGCGTTGAGCCGACAAAAATTCCCTATTATTTGCTATTAGTGGGGGATCCAGGCAAACTTTCGTTTAACTTTGGCCACTTATTGGATGTGGAATACGGTGTGGGTCGGCTGCATTTTGATACTCCGGCCGAATATGCCCGTTATGCGGCCAGTGTGATCGATTATGAGAATAGTGCCGCTGTTCCTAATCAGAAAGAAGCTGTCTTTTTTGGACCGCGCCATGCATTTGACCAGGCAACCAAAATGAGTGCAGATTATCTGGTCAATCCACTTGTGGACGGCATCCCGGCCAAAGGGACAGAGGATGCTGTGCCTGGTGTGGCAGCACAATGGGGCTATCAGGCTCGCAAAATTTGGGGAGGTGCGGCTACAAAGGCGGCTTTTGGCGATTTGCTCAGCACATCTGCTGGCCGCAAAATTCCAGCTTTTCTGTTTACAGCCAGTCACGGCATGGGCTTTCCTAAAGGGAATCCGCTTCAAAAAGGCGCGCAGGGCGCCATTTTATGCCAGGATTGGCCTGGTTTTGGTAGTATCAGTCCAAACCATTATTTTGCCGCAGGAGATGTGCCTTCTACTGCTCAGGTGCATGGGATGGTGGTTTTTCATTTTGCCTGTTACGGTGCGGGCACGCCGGATGTGGACCAATTTATCCATGAACCTGGAAAGACCCCGCCAGCAATTGCAGACCAACCCTTTTTGGCAGCGCTTCCCAAAGCATGGCTGGCTCACCCGGCAGGTGGCGCGTTGGCCTGTATTGGTCATGTGGAACGTGCCTGGGGAACTTCGATCATTTCACCCAATGCAGGGCAGCAAATCCAAACTTTCCAGAATGCTATTGGCCGGATTTTGATTGGCCAACCATTAGGATATGCCTTGAAAGATTTTAATGAGCGCTATGCTGCCCTATCCACTGGATTAGCCTCTACCTTGCAGAAGGCCGGCTGGGGTGGGAGTGTGGATCAAGATGCATTGGCGATGAACTGGATTGAACGAAATGATGCTGAAGGATACATATTAATAGGTGATCCAGCGGTCAAACTTCGTGTTCAGGATTTGACCTAGTCAATCAATGGCAAAAGAGGTGAATGATGGCCACAAAAAAAGGTGTTTTGCTTAGCTCGATCAAACAATTCCCAGCCGATAAAGCCCAGGTGCTGGCAGGGTTTTGGATCACCACGGCTGAAGAGCTGGTCAGTGCAGCGATTCGCGAAGAAGGTCCAAGCGGTTTGGCTCAAATTCTAAATATCTCTGTTGATCAGGTGGCGGAATTGGTTGATCTGGCGCAAAGTGTGCTTCCGCCGGATGTTCACTTTGCCGCAGGAGATGTACAGCCGTTTGGACTGGGCGCAATGGATGAACCTGGGGAAGATGAGGAAGGCAATCGGGCAATGTTATCCTTTGCCCCGCTGCCGCCTAAAGTGGATTTGACCAGTAAAATGTCTCCCATTCGCAACCAGGGACAGCGGGGCACCTGCGTATCCTTTGCCTGCACAGCGGTGCGAGAATATCTTACCGTAACCAATGGAGAACAGCGTGATCTTTCTGAACAGTACCTGTATTGGAGTTGTAAGCAGCATGATTTGCTTCCAGGTCCAGGAACATTCATTGGCGTAGCGATGGAGCGCTTGTTGGTTGAAGGGCAGTGTACGGAGGATATCTGGCCTTACAATGGTGTGCCAGTAGCC
Organism: Chloroflexota bacterium; assembly: GCA_029265085.1. Next base: position 7,003 of record JAJUJY010000001.1, on the reverse strand, counting down.
GGAAATGAAGGTCAAAATCCCCCACCGCCGGACGCAGCAGCAAAAGCCTCTGCTTACCGGATCAGTTCCACTCAACGCGTACCGGCTCGATCCGTGGATAGCTTGCGCCAGGCATTAGCAAACGGTTCGCCGGTTGCTTTTGCGGTGCCGGTCTATACCTATTGGTTTACCGAGCCGCTGCGTACAACCGGGGATATTCGCCTGCCGCTGCCAACCGATCATCTGGAAGGCGGCCATGCAATGTGCATAGTCGGCTATGAGGATGATCCCGAAATACCTGGAGGCGGGTATTTTATGATCCGCAACAGTTGGGGTACGTATTGGGCTTCCAAGAGCAGCATTTCGGCGGGATATGCACGTTTGCCGTATGCATATATGCAGCAGTATGCGAGCGCTGCGCATATCGCCGCGGCTGAAGCGCCTAAGCCGGATGTGGAACAAAACGATGGTTGTTTTGCTGCAGTAATCCGCTTTTTCAAGCAAATGTTTGGCGGTTAAGAAAGGTTAAGTTCGGAGGAACGCCGTGATTAATCAGCAAATCGGCCCGCGTGAAGATTATGCTAACCTGCAAATTACAATTGCCCAATCCCAGGCTGGCGGTCAAACATTTCCTGTGATCTTTGAAGTGCTGCGTTGGCGGTATTTCGACCCGGTCATGCTGCAGATTAATCCGGCGGAACTACTTCCTCTGGCCGCGGATCCAGGCGGTTACGGCCAGATGCTTGGGAAAATGGTCTTTGGAAAAGATGGCGTGGGTGATTATTATGCGGAAACAATCGCGGCTGTTCAGGCGCGCGGAGATGGGCTGCGGGTGCGATTGGTGGTTGAACCCAAAGAACTGCAAGAGATTTTATGGGAGCGGATTTACCATCCGGTTGCCGGAGAATGGCGGCCTTTAGGCAGTACGGCAGTCACCCCCTTTTCTCGCTTTATCCGCCCACAGCAATGGGACCGCCCGATGCCGGTTACAAAACGCCCGCTGCGTATGCTGGTTGTGATTGCCTCACCATCTAACCTGGAAAGTGATTTTGGGCTGAGCCAGGTTGATACTGTTGAAAGACAAAGTCTCTACCAGTTGTTTGATCAAATACCTGACCTTTCCGTTATGTACCTGGAAAGTGGAACGTCAACCCCGCCGACATTGAATGCAATCCGCAAAGCGCTTGCAGATGGTTATCATATGGTGCATTTTCTATGTCACGGCGCGCGTACTCCTGCTGGAGTTGGCCTGTTCCTGGAAAATGAGAACGGCATGGTTGATCCGGTCGCTCAAGACCGCCTGGTTGAGATGTTTAAAGTGCTCCAATCCCCACCGATTTTTGTTTTTTTGGCTGCCTGCGAAAGTGCAAAGCATGACCGTCATGATGCAATGCTGCCTTTGGGTCCGGCGTTGGTAGAGGACGGCGGAATCCAGGCGGCAATTGCGATGACAGGCAAGGTGGGGTTAAAAATTGCTCAGGTGTTCACCGGTCAATTTTATGCGCGTTTGTTTAAGCATGGATTGGTGGACCTGGCAATGAATGAGGCGCGTGCATTAATCCAGGACGATTGGGATTGGGGGGTACCGGTCTTGTTCAGCCGTTTGGGAGACAACCAGTTAATTGATTTCCCGATTGGCAGCATTTATGAAAATTACCTTGTACATTCCGGTTCTGCGTTTACAACGGTAGATGAAGCGTTGGCTGCTGCCCGTTTAGAAGATCACGGGCAGAAATTGGTTATGGATTTGCAGGCGTTGGTGGACGAATTGCGGAAAAGTCATGGGGTTCTGGTGGATGTTGCAACCCGATTCCGCCGCACTGGGCGGGATCCGCAAGATTTTGCGGAAAAATTTGAAGATTTTTATTATGCGTTTAAAGATTATTACGATGGGCAAACCTGGGTAAACGAGAATACCTCTTGCGGGGAAATTGGTGAATTAAGAGCGAAAATTTTACCGAAACTCTCCCCGATACTTCATCCAGTTCAATTTGAACAATTAAAACAAGAATTGGATTTGTTGAGTAATGCCGATAGCGACCTGGTACGGTATTTCCGTGACTACCTGGATATTATGAATGGTGTGATGGATGAAATCTGGTCGGCAGTAGCAGCAAATGACGTAGAGACGGCATTGCAGCTGAAGCGCGATTTTGAAGCCCAAATCAGCCCAAGTTTTCAACGCAGTAAAGCAATGTTTGAACGTATGTCAAACGGGATACAGGGCGTGCGCAGGGCGTAATTTTGATCCGGAGATTTTCAGCCAGCTTGAATCATACGGAGATGTCAGGCTGGATTTGTGTTCGCTTCATGCTATAATGCGCAGGAATAGTTTATTTTTCACTGTTTTGGTCATTAATTTTTGCAATTAGCTGAATTATGCTGCCCTGGATGTTGCTGCTATGATTGGATCGGACAAAAAAACCAACTATCTCAATGCACTGGAAGATTTCTATGCTGCCAGAGGCCAGGCTGCCATTGAAGAAGTGGTTGCGCGAATCAAGGGAAAAAATACGCGCTTGCTGGAGTATGATGAAGTCCGCAGCCGTTTCCGGCTGATTGAATCGGCTACCTGGACATTAAAAGAAATACCGCTGGATGCAATCGTCGGTTCAGTCAACCGCCACCAGGATTTTACCCGCTCGTTACTGCCTTTAAAGCGGAATGATTTTGAGCGTTGGGCACGGGTCAAGACAATGGTGGTTGATCTGTCCGGTTTGCCACCCATTGAGGTGTACCAGGTCGGTGAAGTATATTTTATTATCGATGGTCACCATCGGGCATCTGTGGCGCGGGAATTGGGTGCAACCTATATCCAGGCGTATGTTCGCCAGGTATATACCCTTGTGCCATTAACACCCGAAGATGATTTGCAAGACGTGATCATCAAGTCGGAATTTGCTGAATTTTTAAGCAAAACCCATTTTAACGAACTTTGTCCAAACGCAAAATTGCATGTCACCATTTCTGGGGTGTATCAAATTTTATTGGAGCATATTTCTGTGCACCAATATTTTATGGGATTGGACCAACGGCGAGATATTTCTTTCCCTGAAGCCGTTGTTCATTGGTACGATCATGTCTATCTCCCCGTGGTTGAAGTGGTTCGCAGCCGGGGGCTTTTGCGAATTTTTTCGGACCGGACAGAAACCGACCTGTACTATTACATCATGGAGTACCGCAGCCGGAGCGAACAAGAATTAGGCTGGAAGGTTACTCCGCGGGATGCAGCAGAAAACCTGGTTTTTAACTATGCCAGAGATATCAAACACCGATACTACCGGCTTCGAAAAAAAATCATTAATATGCTTACTCCAGAACCACTTGAGCCAGCGCTTCCTCCTGGTTTTTGGCGTCAGCATCGCCGAACGCATGAGGAAAATATTCGCGGCCTGTTTGATACCATTCTGGTAGCCATGCCGAGCAATGAAAGCAATTGGAACGCGCTTGATGCTGCATTGTTCGTCGCAAAGAATGAGCATGCTGTAGTCAGTGGCCTCACCGTTGTGCCGGATGAAAAACTGGTATCTCATTCGATAGTCGAACAATTTCGAGAAAAATTTTTGCAGCACTGTCAGGAATCAGGCGTTGAGGGGCGGATTGCCGTTGAGGTTGGCAAAGTACCGAGCGTAATTTATGAACGAAGTTTTTGGGTAGATCTTATTGTTCTGCGATTGGCCTTTCCGCCGCCAATTAAATTATTGCAGCGCTTAGGATCCGGAATTCGTACGCTGATTCGGCGGAGCGCAGCCCCCTTATTGTTTGTTCCGCCGAATGCGCCCACAGCGATCCACCGCGTTTTGTTGGCCTATGGCGGCGGGCGGTCGGCTGATGAAGCGCTCTACATGGCCGCATATCTGTGTATTCGTTTTAAAATAGATCTCACCGTAATCACGGTTGGGCGGCATTCGCAAGAATCTGCCAGCCTGCACCAACAGGCTCGAACGTATTTGGAAGGTATGGGAATTCGTATTGTCAACTATATTGAGGAACAGGGCGATGAAGCGCGGGCAATTCTACAAAATTGCCAGGCAGCCGAATGTGACTTGATCTTAATGGGTGGCTATGAGGGCAGCTTGCTGAAAGAAATAATTAATCAAAATGCGGTTGATCGGGTATTACGCAGTACAAACCGGATGGTCATGGTGTGCAGGTAAAGCTGTACAATTATTTTTGTTTTGGTATCGGATTTTTCGAATAGCAAGTTCTAACAAGCAAACGTTCTCAAAAACATCTAAAAGAAAGGACTGCTAGAATGACCATGGATGAATGGATTACCCGAATGCCAAAGGTGGAATTGCATGTCCATTTGGAAGGCTCCGTCCAACCACAAACCTTATTAAAATTGGCTCAAAAATATCAGGTTGCACTACCTGCAAGTGATCTTCATGGCCTGAGAGAATGGTACACCTTCCGCGATTTTAATCATTTTATAGAGATTTACATGACCATTGCGCGCTGCTTGCGTACGGCTGAGGATATCGAATGGATTGCGCGCGAATTTTTAACCGGCCAGGCTGCTCAAAATATTCTCTACAGTGAAGTTACTTTTACTCCCTACAGCCAGTTCATATTAAACGGCCTGGGTTTTCAAGAGCAAATCGATGCAGTCAATCGCGCCAGAGCCTGGGCAGAAAGTGAACTGGGCGTGCGCATGGGTATGATTATTGATATCCCGCGTCAGGTTTCAGTTGAAGAAGGCGAAATAGTTGCGGATTGGGTGATCGCAGGCTACGGAAATGGGGTGATTGCGATGGGATTGGGCGGTGCTGAAATTGGCAACCCGCCTGAAAAATTCCAATCCGCATTTGAGCGTGTGAATAAGGCGGGAATTCCTTGCATCTTGCATGCCGGAGAAACGGACGGCCCGCAAAGCGTGTGGAGTGCCATCCAAGTTGCCAACACCCGCCGGATCGGGCACGGGGTGCGTTCTATTGAAGACCCGGTTTTAGTGCAGTACCTGCGCGAAAAACAAATTCCTTTAGAAGTCTGCCCAACCAGCAATTTGTGTTTGAAAGTTTATCCATCTTTGGAAGCCCACAGCCTTCCGCAATTACTTTCAGAGGGTCTCTATGTAACGATCAACAGCGATGATCCGCCGATGTTTAATACCTCTTTGACCCAAGAATTTTTAACCCTGCAAAAATATTTTCAATGGCCTCGTTCGATGATTGAGCAGTTGGTTACAAATGCTGCAAATGTGACCTTGCTTCCAGGGAAGGAAAAGGCACAATTGGTTCAAACGATTGCGGCTCAATTTTTGGCTTTGTAAAATTCCATCGCTTATTTGAGGATTTGGAATAAATTATTGAAATCATCCGTCCATAAGGGAACATTGGTGCGGTAATTTTCCATTGGAACAGCCTGCCCGGTTAATGCGGGGGAGGTCAATAGGGACGGATTCCTGGACAATAGAACCCATTGGGAAGGAGAAGATCGTTTCCCATCCCCCTCATCGGTGACGACCAACAGGGACAAATGAAAATGCCTGGCTAGCTGCCAAAAAACTGGCACAAGATCTAAATGGCGGTTGGAAATGTTCGCCGCCAAAATTCCATCAGAAGCAAGATGTTGTAAATAAATTTCAAAAGACTCTTTGGTAACCAGATGAACTGGAATTGAGTCGGAGCTAAATACATCCAGCACAAGCAGATCGAATTGATTGGGTAGTTCACGTTCTAGTGAGATGCGCGCATCGCCGGTCACGACATGAATATCGGCGGCGCTATCTGCCAGGAATGAGAAATAGCTGCCTTTGCCTTGGGCCAGGTCAACCATGACGGGGTTGATTTCGTATAGGCGATAAGTGTCGCCGGGTTGGCCGTAGGCAGCCAGCGTGCCAATTCCTAAGCCCAAAACTCCTACCTTCATGCCGTTATGGTATTTTGGATGGTTTAATATAGCCAGACCCACGCCGCTGGTTTCGGAATAGTATCCGGTGGGTAGGTGGCGCTTATCTTGTGCCGAGATCTGCAGACCATGAATGGTAATTCCGTGCACAACGTTATAACCTGCCCAATCCGGGTCTTCCGCGTAAACCTCTTTTACCCGGACAACACCGTAAAAATTGCGTTCTTCAAATATAGCCCCCCCGGCTTTGTTTGCGGAGAGGCCAAACCAACTTAATGCGCCAACCAGCAAGATTGAGGCACTTACCATTACATTAAATAAGAATTTTATTTTGGCTTCAGGCTGGCTTGATTTCCGAGAAATAAACAATGCGAAAACCAGCGCCCAGGTCAGGCCAAAGCTGATTGGGAGTTCCCAGTAGCCATTAAAGAGAAATGGTGCAGCCAGGTTGACGGCTGCTCCCCCCAGCGCACCCCCAATGGAAGTCATCAAATAAAATCGTGTCAGGTAGGCGGGTGCAGGGCGCAGGCGGTACGTTTCTCCATTGCAGATCATTGCACATACAAACAGTAAAAAACAATAAACACCGATCAGTGGGATAAAAGGGGCGCGGGTATCAGCCAATGCCCAAACAAAACCAGCGCTGGCGATAATTAAAAGAATTCCAAATAATTTGCGGTTGTACCAGCGGTCATCAGAGTAGGTTAAGATAAACGATAGAAGATAAATCGATAATGGCAGAACCCAAAGAAAAGGAGTAGCTGCTACTTCCTGGGTAATCTGACTGGTGCTTGCCAGCAGCATGGTTGATGCCACTGCACTGAGCAAGATCCACATCCCTTGCAACCTGATGGAGGGCTTTTTATCACTTGTTTGTGCAATTAATACAGCGGCGGGTGGTCCGTTCTTTTGTGTTTTGTAAGTGTGGATGGCCGCAACGCCTGCCAGGGCAGCAAAACAGGCATATCCGACTGCCCATCCCCAACCCTGTATATTTATTCGAAATAAAGGCTCAATCAAAAATGGATATGCCAATAACCCCAACAGTGAACCGCTGTTCGAAAGTGCATATAACCAGTATGGTGAGCGTCCAGGATTGGCCCGGCTGAACCAGGCTTGCATCAAGGGGCTGTTTGTGGACAGCAAAAAATAGGGCAGCCCGACAGAAACCATT
>JAJUJY010000104.1 GCA_029265085.1 Chloroflexota bacterium | reverse complement strand
GGGCTGGGGATGAATTGTGTGCAGCGGGTTAGCCGCTTTGGCTAAACCTGTTTAAAATATTTTGATCAGCATGACTACGGCAGTGGCTATCAGAAAAAGATGGACGCCTTTCTCAAAGGCAGCCAGGGGAATGGAGCGGTTGATTTTGCTGCCAACTAACTGTCCTAAAAAGAACATGGGGATTAATACCCAGGAGTATTTCACTACCTCGGGGGTGATCAATCCGCTGGCGCCCTGGCCGAAGAGGATAATCAACCCAACCGGGAAAAAATATGCCTGGAGGGTGGCGCGGAACGAATCGGCTGGCCATTTTCGCAAGGTGCCGTAGATGACCGCCAGCGGCCCATTGGCATTATACGCTGCGCCGAGAATACCGGCAAAAAAACCAAATATAAAGGCAGAGCGCTCTCGAATTTTGCTTTGAAAGGTAGGCTTGATGAGATTGAAGACGGAAAACGCAATAATCACTACCGCCAGGATGCCAGTTACCAGTGCCTCGTATGCTTTGCTGAGTAAGAGAATGCCTAATGGAATGCCAAGCACAGAAGCCAATACCAATCGCCAGGCGCTGCTCAACTGGACTTTGCGCCAATCGACCAGCAGGATCAAAAAAGCGTTAAAAGTATTGAGAGCTGCAGCCAGCGGCGAAGCTGTCTGAACGCCAATGACCAGGGTTAGCAAGGGCATGGCGACCAACCCTCCGCCAAACCCAAATACGGAGCGGATCATTGTGGCAAAAAACAAGATAAACGCGATTAATAAAGTGGTTGAGCTCAAATACCCTGTAAAATCCATGGTTCCTCGTTGCTGATAACGATTCGATCAAATTTGTTATTTGTCAAACCCAGACAAAAATAGACGCTGCCTGGTTTGTTCGGCAGGTTGTCCCTGGTGATCCCAACCACGTAATTGATAATAATCTTCCAGAATGCGGTTCATATCCGGAAGTTTTCCGGCAGCCCCGCCGTCAGGGCGGGGGTAAGTTTTCAGGCGCAGCGGCAGATCATCGTCTTTGCGGGTGACACCGAGGCGGTTGTTGATCATCCGTTTGAGATTGAAAAGGCGTTCCCCAGTTTCAAGGAGTTCCTCGCCGGTCACATCCCAACCCGTGGCTGCCTGCACAAATTCCGCCAATACCTGCGGGGTGGGGCTGGATTTGCCAAGGAATTTACAGATTCCCAGGGGATTATACAGGCCAAAATAATTTTGAAAAGCAATCGCTTCCTGGGCTGCATCTTCGTTGGAAAAACGATCTACCTTTTTAGGTGACCAGGAAGAAGCATCCAGGCCGTAGATAGCCCAGTATGAGAGACCTTCCAGGTGACAGCCGCCGCGGTTGGCCGTGGCGTAGTTGGCAGCCATCGAGAAGGTGGCACGCGGATCGTGGTAAGCCAGTTCCAAACCCTTGGCATGTACGGCATACTCCTCAGATCCAGCACCATAATGGATTGCAGCGGCTCGTGATCCAAGCGAGAGAATTTCACCGGCACCGCGCCGCTCTGCCATGAGGCGCAAGCAAGCGAGCAATGCCTCTGAACTACCCCAATCCAGAGCAATACCATCGCAGTCTGTTTTGTGAATCAGTCCGTTTTCATAGGCTTCAAATGCAAATGCTGCCGTTCCGGAGGCGCTGATGGTGTCCATTCCCATGCGGTTGCAGTAATCATTGGCTTTCAGGATTGTGTCCAGATCAGCAATTTTTAGCATGGCACCTAACCCGGCCAGGGTTTCGTATTCCGGGGCTTCCCCCTGAATGTGGCTGCCGTCTTTCAAGTGAGCATCCACACGATGTCCGCAGCCAATCGGGCAGGCAAAGCAAAATGCCTGTTTCACGCTGTATTGATCGGCAAGGCTTTGGCCGCTGATATCTTCCGCGCCTTCCGCCCAACTGCCTCCTTTGTAATTGTGAATGGGCAGATCGCCCATTGCTTCCGCGCCGGCCACACCACCCGCTGTACCAAATTTGGATAATCCGGTGGTTTTGCTTTGAATGATGGGGTTATTGGTTTTAACCAGCTCGCGGAATCGAGATGGATCCTGGGGCTCCACTTTTTCCGTACCGTAGGCTACGATTCCTTTAACCTGTTTGCTGCCCAAAACTGCACCCATACCGCCGCGGCCAGCCGCCCGGCTGTGGGTGCGTCCACCTTGAACCACAGCAGCAAAACGCACCAAACGTTCACCCGCAGGGCCGATCACGGCTGCCCGCGCTTTGGGGTGGGTTTCTGCAATTAGCTGGTCAAAGGTATCAAAGGTGTCTTTGCCCCAAATATGCCCAGCTGGTCGAATTTCAACCGTGCTGTCATGAATATACAGGTAAACCGGCTCGGCTGCCTTGCCAGTGATCACCAGACCGTCTAATCCGGCTTTTCGCAGTTCGGCGGCAAAATGACCGCCCATATTGGCTTCATTCCATATGCCGGTGAGGGGACTGCGCCCGCAGAAGCTGACCCGGCAAGCGGTTGGCATGATGGTGCCCGTGGCCAGCCCATTAAAGATATACAGGGGAGCTTCTTCATCCAGCGCGTTCAGCGCAGGCTGAAGTTCGCGGGCATACAACATGGCTGCGTAACCACTTCCCAATAAATAGCGGCGGACATCCTCCGGATCGATCACTGCCGAGCGGATTTCCCCATTGGATAAATTGATGCGCAGGTATTTGCCGGAAAAACTCATCTTGTGTTCCCTTTCCATAAGTCCGGAAAATGAAATTCCAGGTGCGTATCTCTATATTCCCGACGAGAAATACTTTGTTTTTACTGGCGCAGCAGGTTGGAATTTAAGTTTGCCGTCATTCTCTTCTAACTTGATCCCATCGGGAAGCAGGCAGAAGACAGACTGGAGATTGCCAAACCCCCAGATTTCTTCCACTTCTGGCTGATCGATTAATTCGCCAGTATGCTGCACAACTGGCCCCAGCGGCAGGCAGCTTCCCTCGCGGCCAAAGACTGGAATTTCATTTAAAGGAATATTTTTTAATTCAATGACCTGGCCGCCTTGGTAACACTGCCCACTCCAGAGATAGATCCAGTTTCCTTGCGGCAAATAGACATCCTTATCACCGCCGGGTTGGATCACCGGGGCTACCAGCAAAGATGGGCCGAGCATATATTGATCTTCAAAAGCCCAGGCAGCTTTCTCTTTGGGGAATGCGAGTGCCATGCTGCGCATGACCGGTAAGCCAGTGTAGCGGGCTTCTTTTTCGCACAGACGCAGGTAGGGAATCAGGCGGTAGCGGAAACGGATCCACTCACTGACGATTTTCTCCACTTCTGGGCCAAAAATCCACGGCTCCCGTTCCCCGATACCGTGAAAACGGGTGTGTGAAGTAAAGACTCCGGCTTGCGTCCAGCGTACAAACAGTTCGGGATCTTTCAATGTGCCATAGAATCCGCCGATATCATGTGCATAGAAGGGGACTCCGCTCATTCCCCAGGACTGCCCGCCGCGGATACTGGATGCCATGCCTTCCCAATCGGATTGGGGATCGCCGCCCCAGCCCATTGGATAGCGCTGGCTGCCAGCCCACCCGGAACGTCCCCAAACCAAGGCTTCGCCGCTGCCATATAATTGGACGGCTTCATACACACAGCGGTTGTAGATGAGGGAATAGACATTGTGCAGCCGTTTGCCGCTGTCACCGTTGTAGGCGACAACATGTTCCGGGATGGCCTCGCCGAAATCCGTTTTCATTACCGCAACACCCAGTTCAAAGAGGGGTTTGTGCTGGTCGCGGAACCATGCGTAGGCCTCTGGATTGGTGAGGTCAATGATACCGCTTGGGCATAGCTGGGGTAAAGAGGTGTCCAGCGGGTCTGGCATCCATTGGTGGATATACGGACGCCCATCTTGGGTTTTCAGCAGAAAGCCGCGGCTGGCCAATTCGTTAAAAAGCGGATTAAATGTGGAAATATAGGTGTATTCCCATAAACACAGCCGGACATGGTATTTATTTAATTCGGCCATGAACGCTGCCGGATCAGGATAGCGGTCTGGGTCCCAGGAAAAATCGAAGCGGGTTTCCATCTTGTGCCAGGCGCGTCCATCCAGCAGGATGACGTCCAGCGGGATGTTCCTGGTGCGCATTTCTTTTACTGCGGTTAACAATTCGTCTGCGGTGCGGTAGAAGGCGCGTGCCATCCAAACGCCGTAGCTCCAAAGCGGCAGGCGCGGTGATTTGCCCGTGAGGTTGGTGTACGCGTCTAAAATTTCGGCCGGTGAATCTTTCGCAAAAAGGAAGAAGTCAAGGTTGGTATCTTCCACCTGCATAACATAATTTCGATGAGACCAAACGCCATATCCAACGGCGTGTCGGACACGGCTGGGAGTGTGCGCAAACAGTCCCCAACCTTCTGGCGACCAGGCAAATGGGCAATTTTTATACGATCGTTCTGAGTTGGTGCTGAGCGCATCGTAATTCCAACTGGTGATCAATTCCCCGCGGTGATTTAGGCGGCCAAATTTTTCTCCTAAGCCGTACACCGGCTCGCCGCTTTTTAATTCCAAGGCCACCTGCCAGGCCGCCTCTTCGCCGCGCGCAAATGCATGAAAGCGGGTTGGCCCTTCCATGCTGCGGTCTTTGGTGGATTCCAGCAAAACTTTGCCGCTATTTTTGAGTATAAAAGCGAATGGCGAGAGAATCACGTGCAGCTCAATATCATCCGATTGGATAACAAGGCCGCCCTGGGTGTTGTGAACTTCGCAGGGAACTTCCTGTGCTTCCGAAACCAGCAGTCCATAATCAACGCTTTCAGCTGCGTGCACTTTGAACCGGATCACCCCGGGTGCAAAGAAATAAATATCCAAAAGGGTATCCTCGCAATAGAAGCGCATCCCTCCCGGAATGGGCTGGTATGGTTTTACAGAACCTATCCGGTGATATCCGCGCTGGGCGTAAAGCGATTCCCGGTCAAAATATTCGCTCATAATGGATTGTCCTTGTGGGCTTCAGAATGGTGGACTTGCAAGGCTGGTATGACGCCTATTTGAAATTCTTTTCTTCCAATGCCTGAACCTGGTGGAAAGCATTGGTCAGGAATTCTTTTTTGAATTCCATCTTTTGCGTAAATTGCATACTTAACCAGGCATCCACAATCTGTGTGCCCAGAAAAGGTGCGGTAATCCAGCCGCCCATCGTAATTACGTTGGCGTTATTAATGATTTTTGCACGTTCGCCGGAAAACAGGTCATCCACCACACAGGCATAAATGCCTTTGTGTTTGTTGGCAACAATGGCCATGCCCTGGCCAGTTCCGCAGATTAAAATCCCTTTTTCAGCACGGCCGTCCTGAACGGCTTCAGCAACTTTGGGCGCCTGTTCAAAATACGGTTTGGGTTGATCGGCCGATTCAATGCCAAAATCCAATACGGTGATATCGCCGCGCTGGTGAAGATGTTCAACGATGGCCTGTTTCAGCGGGAAGCCGGAAAGATCGGAAGCAATCGCAATGGTTATTTTTTCTGTCATGGGTACACCTTGTTATGCCAATACGGCAGCTTTTTTCTTTTCCAATACCTGCTGCACATGCATGCAGATGACGGGGGCGGTCAGGCCAAAGCGTTCTTTTAGATAGTCCACCGATCCGACTTCGCCAAACATTTCTTTGACACCCACACGCTGCATCGGCGTGGGAATTTCTTCCGCCAATACTTCGGCAACTGCTGAGCCCAAGCCATTAACGATCTGGTGATTTTCACAGGTGACAATCGCACCGCATTCACGAGCCAGTTGGATGACCAAATCGCGGTCGATTGGTTTAATGGTGTGCATATCGACAACTTTGGCAGATATGCCCTGGCTTGCTAAGGTTTCGGCGGCTTTAAGGGCTTCGCTGACCATCACTACCCCGGTAGCAATCAACGCAACATCTGTGCCTTCGCGTAAAATTTTGCCTTTGCCCAGTTCAAATGTTTCTGATTCGTCATAAATAATATCTGCCATGCTGCGGTGCAAACGCATGTAGGTGCAGCCTTGATAATTTGCGGCGGCTTGCACCAGTTTTCGTAATGAAACCGGATCACTGGGCTCAAATACCACCAGCTTCGGGATCGTACGCATCAATCCCATATCTTCAAATGCCATATGCGTACCGCCATTCAATGCCGCGGTGACGCCGGGATCACTGCCGACCAGCTTTACATTCAAGCGGGCATAGTTGGCAGAGATAAAGAATTGATCGAATGTGCGCCGGGCGGCAAAGCAGGCGAAGGTGTTGGCAAAAGGAATTTTGCCCGTTGTCGAAAGGCCAGCGGCAACACTGACCATGTTGGCTTCTGCAACACCGACATTAAAGGTCCGATGGGGGAATTCATCCTTAAAGCTTTTCGTGCCAGTTGCCCGCATCAGATCAGCTTCCAATAGTACAATGCGCTCATCTGCCTGGCCTAAATGCAGGAGGGCTTCCGTATAAACAGCTCGCATTTCAAGTTGATTGCTCATGGGGTACTCCTCGAAACCTATAATTTTGCGATTGCCTGCAGGGCAGTCGCATAATCAAATTTCATATTGTGGTTGGTGGCGATATTCTCAGCGAAATCGACACCCTTGCCTTTAATCGTATCCAGGACGATCATAGAGGGGCGAAGGGGTTCCTTTTTGGCACGTTCAATGGCTAAATCGATCTGTGCCAGGTCGTGCCCATTAACCCGCTGCGTGAACCAGCCGAAGCTTACCCATTTGGCTGTCAGGTCCTCAATGCTCATAATTTCATGCATAAAACCATCCAATTGCAGTTTGTTGTAATCAGTAAACGCAATCATGTGATTCAATTTGAATTGGGAAGCTGCCTGGGCTGCTTCCCAGACCTGACCCTCATTGGACTCTCCATCACCAATAATGGCATAAATTTTGCTGTCGATGCCGTCAATACGATGTCCCAGGGCGATTCCGATTGCTGAGGATAATCCCTGCCCTAGAGAACCGGTGGTCATATCAATGCCGGGAGTCAGATTGCGGTCACAGTGGCTGGGCAGGCGGGTGCCGCCCTGGTTCAAGGTGTGCAGCCACTCTTTTGGAAAATACCCTTTATCCGCTAAAACGCTGTAAAGTGCCGGGCCAGCATGGCCTTTGGAAAGAACTAATTGGTCGCGATCTGGTTTGCGTGGATTTTGCGGGTCAATTTGCATATGGCGGTAGTATAAAAGCGTGAGTACTTCCACCACCGACATGGCACCGCCAATATGCCCAACACCCAGGTAGCCGATCATGTCGATCGTTAAGGCGCGGATTTCTTTGGCTTTGGCGGTTAATTCCTGTAAAGTTTGTTCATCCAACATTGGGTTCTACCTCCATTAAACTAAAGCGCAAGCGTGGGAATATCAAGATAGCGTGCTATCACGGCCAGTTCTGCCGTGTAATCGCCATAGGTGAGTGAAACATGGTGTTCCAGTCCGCGAGTCATGATCGTGTCCAGAACGCTGGTGATGGGGTTGGCAAAGCGAATCAACCCGGAGGTGCCGGAAAATTGTTTTTCAGCACGCAGCATTTCACCTTTGCCGATCACCAGTTCAAAATGGGTGGATGCTTCACTGAGGCGGGCAAGTGTTACGGTGCCAGGTTTCAGCGGGAACTCCATCAACAGGGGTAATTTGCGATTGGTGTGCACAATACCGCGCGGCTTTACCAGCGGATCTGCCATTGAGAGGGGAGCTAATCCGCAGTGCCACAGCACGGCTGTGTCCGCTGCCAAATCCATGTGGACCAGGTCGGTGCCAAAAGCAGCCTTTCCGCTCAGTGATTGCAGGATCAATTGCGTGACGGTTCCGTTGATATCTGCTTCGCAAGAACAGGGAATGAGTTGGTTGGTCATCATTGACATCGCACCGCAGGCTGCGCAGCCAAGCTCGGTAAAAAATTCCGGCCAGCAGCGTACGGCCATGCCATTCATTTGCTGATTGCGGGCAGTATCCTGAAGGGCAAGATAGGTGCGCAAAGTTCCGTTTAATGCTTTCTGGTCTAAACTGTCCAGGCCATCGACGACCTGGCTTAATTGCTGGTGCACCAGGGTGACTGTATTTTCCGGTATGGCCTGTACCTGTTGAAAGAAATCCTGTAATTCAACCTGAACCAGTTCCACACCCAATTTACTGAATAATCCATCCGGATTGGGAATACAGCTGTCAAACCCATTGGGGTGTTGTCCAAAACGACCGATTTTGGCTCCTTGCAATACGCGGATGGCATGTCCTGCGTTTGCCAGTACCTGGATCTTCTGCAGTGCAGCCGGATCTTCAGGTAAGGTGTATAAGTAATCATACGGGAGGCCGGCCCGGTGTAACGCATGACCCGTCAAATTGATCCCGCACAATGAGTTCAATCGCAGCCGCCCGCCGGTTGGCTCTTCCGGAAAAGCCCACAGCAGAACGGGAACTTTGACCGTTTCACAAATCTTTCGAGCCATGGAACTATCTGCGAACGAGCAGTACAACAGAACAAGAAGATCATAAGGGGTAGATGCCAGTTGTTCCAGAATAGCTGGTACCTGTTCGCCATCAGTGACGAGATCTACCGGACCTGTGAGGTTAAACCCATCCTGGGTTAGCGCTTTGCGGGTTCGCTGCAGCATTTCGGAAGCAAAAGGAATATCAAAGGTTGTGCGGGCAATCGGAATTAATGCAATTGTTCTCAAACTGGTTTCTCCTGCTCTATAAAATCATTGCAATCATAAAAATATTCTTTCAATGCCAGGGCGGCGGCACCGATCATACCAGCCTTCTGTCCAAAGATTGTTGTCCGGATTTCTACTGCGTCACCCAGGTGGCTGAAAGCGCATTGATGAACTGTTTTTTGAATATCTGCAAGCATATAGGGTTTTCCGGCTACAAGTAAACCTCCCAGGACGATTACCTCTGGATTAAGGACATTCACTAGATTCGCCAGGGCAATCCCCAAATAGCGGGCACGTTCTTTAAGCATGTTTTGAACATCCACATCCCCGGCTTCTGCTGCTGCAAAAATGCGATCCATCATACTGCCTTTGCCGGTTTGCAGTTTTTCTGCCAGGATGCCTTGTGGACGGGCTTTTGCAATTTGTTCTGCCAATCTGATAATCGCTGGCTCGGAAACCAGCGTTTCCAGACAGCCATGATTGCCGCAGCGGCATTCTTCCCCGCCATCGGGGATCACGATGGTGTGCCCGATTTCTCCAGCACCGGCTGCCGTGCCGCGATATAAACTGCCGTTGACAACCAGTCCAGCGCCGACACCGATCCGCGCGTAAACAAATGCCATTGCATTGATGTTTCGACTGTCACCAAACATGGATTCTGCCAGGCTCATTAAACGAACATTGTTATCAACCGATACTGGCAGACCGGTTTTTTGGTTTAGCCATTCTTTCAAGGGAATATCCTGCCAGCATAAGTTCGGTGCATTTACGTTCACACCGGTTTCCACATTGACCAGACCCGATGCGCCAACACCAATGCCGATAAATGCATCCAGAGGCTTACCGGAGTCTTTGATCAGATAATCAATTTGATTGGCGATTTCCTGGACAATGACTTCTGCATCGCTGCAAATTTCGTAATGGATTGAGACATTGTTGATTATGTTGGCCAATAGGTAGGTGATGACCACATGGAATTCACCAATGCCAATATGTACACCGATTGCAAAGCGGGCAGAGGGGATCAGTTCCAACACCATACGAGGACGTCCCACGCGGGGTGCATCTAATTGTTCTGCGCCTTCTTCGCGAACCAGTCCTTGATGAATCAACTCATTTACCAGATTGGTGATTGTTGCGGTAGTTAGCCCGGTAATCGCTGCCAGTTCTACCCGCGAAATCTGCTTGTATTGGAGCAATGTCTTTAGAATGGAGCGGATGTTGTGTGATTTTGCGGTAACCTGGTTGCTTCCCATACGGTCTCCAGGGGACTTTGAATAATTAATTAAATTGATTAATAAATTATAGACCTGCCCCCAAATAAAGTCAAGCTGTGATTTTCATCATCAAAATCGACCAACAAGCCATCGTCAGGGATGGATAATTCCAGAAGGAAAGGTCCATCATCGGATAGCGTCTAAACAGAAATATCTTAACTGCTTTCAACATGCCGCAGATGGGGCATTTTTTTACCTATCGATTTGCTGGAAATGTAATTTTGCAAACTGAATAAATTGTGCCCAATCGTAGGCAGTAATCTCATGAGCGCCGTTTCGAAGATGGTAGCCAATGGTGTTCATGATGGGGGTTTCAACCAGTACAGGTGAATTTTTGTCGAAACCTGTTCGTCCAAACAGTTCATAAGCGGGAGTGGCATATGCAGCACCCAAAAATTCGCCGCGCGGATCTGCCCAAAGGTCTTCGGTGGCACTGGTGCAATACAACGGCCGGGGTGCAATACAAGCCAACAACAGGTGCTGATCAACTGGCAGCATCTCTTCGCGTAGGTTGTATTGTTTGAAGTTTTGACAAAACCAATGTGGAAAACGGGTATTGATTGCTTTTACGGTTTCGCCGAATTTCCGGCGTGAAAGTGCTGCCCCGCCGCAGCCGGAATTGTTCGAAATGACCAGGGCAAAGCGGTCGTCTTGGGCTCCAGCCCATAAGGCCGCTTTGCCCAGCCGGGAATGTCCCAATACAGCCACATGCCTGGAATCAATTTGATCATCACTTTGTAAATAATCCATAATCCTGATTAAACCCCAGGCCCACGCACTGATGGAGCCCCATTCATCTGCTTTCGGTTGATTTTGCCCAGGCCGATAAAACAGTGGATGAATGCCATTCTGGAATCCATCATCAAAATCTGGGTCCAGATCGCCATAATAGGCGGTAGCCAACCCAAATCCATGCTGCAGGATCAGATCCAACGGCCATCTTTCCGCTCGAACACCACGGGATGCTTCGGTTGCTTTATGGTTGACCACGCCAGCCTTACCTTCCATGATCCATTTTTCGGAAAGATCGATCTTGGGGTCGGAATGAATGGTATGGTTCCCTTCAAAATTTAGTCCTAAAAAAATTGGGACCGGTTTCTTGATTCCTTCAGGCAGATAAATTAATACATGAATGTCGCAGCATTGTTGGTTGGCAAAAAACGAAATTTTTACCTGTTTTCGGATGGCTTTTCCGTTGAGTGCGTTGTGTTCGGAGGAAAGCAATTCGTGTTTTATGGACAGTTCGGCTCTTGGAACCTTGCCGTAGACCTCGGATGCAAAAATGGATAGAATTTCCTGGCGGCGCTGGAGCCATTCAGCACGGTTTTGAACCTTACGGCCATCCATAAATTTCAAAACATCCGGAAGAGTATAGGGTAAAACATCGCTTTCTTCGGTAATGGTCATATTTTTTCTTTCGAGATTTGGAAAATTCGATACGATTATCGCATGGAATTGGATTTGGTAAGCCCTTTTTAAGAAATTCAATTCAAAAATACCAGCAGAGTATTTTCTTTTTTGGAAGTGCGTGTACAATCAAAGCAATTTAACCTCTTTGCTAAGTTTTAGACGGGGAGCCTCTATGCAACATAAAACTGTGGCCTATGCGGGTTGGCCGAATTGTCAACAGATATCCAATGGAACGATTAAATTAATCGCGACTACGGATGTTGGACCGCGGATTATCTGGTTTGGATTTGAAGGGGGGGCAAATGAATTTCGAGAAGTGCCCGAACACGCCGGTTTGACCGGTGGAGAGGAGTGGCGGTCGTATGGCGGTCACCGTTTGTGGCATGCACCTGAGAAACGGCCGCGGACGTATTTGCCAGATAATCAGCAGGTATCTTTTGAGTACACAGAGCGCGGGCTTTTGTTACGACAATCCATTGAGCCGCAGACCGGCCTTCAAAAAGAGATCGAACTATCTTTGGGTGATCATAACAGTGTGCGGGTGACTCACCGCCTTCATAATCAAGGTCTATTTGGGGTTGAACTTGCCCCGTGGGCGCTCTCGGTGATGGCTCCCGGCGGCGTGGCAATATTCCCGCTGCCGGAACGCGGTTCGCATCCAGAACATTTGCTTCCATCCTCAACGTTAACGTTGTGGCCTTATACGGATTTAAGCGACCATCGTTGGACTTTTGGGCGGCAGTATGTGCTGCTGCGCCAGGATGCCACCTGCCAGACACCTCAAAAAATTGGGGGTGAGAATTCTGTTGGATGGTGTGCGTATGCCAGGGCGGGAAATTTATTTGTGAAAAAATTTGAGTTTCAGCCTGGGGCTGTCTATCCGGATCGTGGTTGTAATGTGGAAATATTCACCAATCAAAAAATGCTTGAATTGGAAACATTGGGACCCCTGGCGAAAATAGAGCCGGGTGAATCCGCTGCATATGTCGAAGAATGGCATTTGATCGGTGGTGTTTTGCCGCCCCAATCTGAAGCGGATGTTGTGCGAGAGATCCTTCCTGTAGTGGAAAAGTTATAAGCGTACTTAAAATCAATTTTTCAAAAGGACGGGAAGCTGATTTCCCGTTCTTTTGCTATTAAGTGGTTGAGCAGAACGATTAAATGGTTTGAAGTTATTTGATTTTTAAGGAAAAAATTTCTAAACCACTTGACATAGGGGGTGGGTATTCCTATAATAATAGGCAGATTAATTAATTAAAATGATTAATTAATTTCCCCAGTTAGCGTTAGATCCAATTTAGTACTGCGAACGAGAGGCTGCCGTGAAATACCGCGGTTCTTAAGAGGTTTTGTTTGGTATTGATGGCTTAGGGTTTGTTTCGTTTTATGAAAACCCCGGTGCTGAAAACCTCTAATTTTTTTCTGAACGTGATGCAAAAACTGCGTTCACAGGAGAAAGCACTCTTGTATTCTGGTGAAATAAATCACAATTGAATCGCGGTTGAAATCTTCCCGTTATAAAACGGTTTCTGTTTTTTCGCGGTTCAAGCCATTCACCAAAATCTTAAATCCACAAATATTTTTTACAGGAGGTGCATCACTCGCAATACATAGTAATCCGTGATCGTAAATCCGCTAATTACCCAAAACCAAAAAGGAAGAAAGATGAAGAAGAATATCTTTGCTGCGCTCGTTTCAATGTTGATTATTGTGCTGTTGCTTACAGCCTGTGCTCAAGCCACTCCTGAACCAATTCCGACCGAAGCTCCTGTAGTGGAACCGACCAAAGCTCCGGAACCAACCAAGGCCCCGGAACCAACAGCTACCGAAGCGGCTCCTGTGGAAGTTGTGGAATTGCGTATTACCTGGTATACCGATGGCAATGAAGATGTTGTTATGCGTGAGCTGCTCGACAAATTCGAAGCGGCCAATCCGGATATTAAAGTCGTCCTGGATAACGTAGCCTACCAGACAATCCTGGAAAATTTACCGGTGCAATTAGAAGCGGGTGAAGGTCCTGACCTTGCTCGTGTGACTCAGCTGGGTATTTTATCCAAATACTTCCTTGACATTAAACCCTATGTGGCCGATCCCGCTTACTGGGAAGAAAACTTTGGCCCCTTCCTGAACTGGATGCGCCCCCCAGGTGATACGGAAGGTATCTACGGCATGATGACCCAGTTAACGGTCACTGGTCCCTACATTAACCGCACCTTGTTTGAGCAGGCTGGTATCCCCGTTCCCAGTGATACTTCTGACTCTGTGACCTGGGAAGAATGGGCGGATGTGACCCGCCAGGTTGCCGAAGCGACCGGCACCGATTTTGCGATGACCATGGACCGTACTGGCCACCGTCTGGCTGGCCCGATGATCAGCCAGGGTGCCAAATTCATGGGCGAAGATGGATTCCCGAAGATTGATGATGAAGGCGCTCGCAAGATGTTCCAGTTAATGCTGGACTGGCATGCGGACGGCACTATGCCGATGGATGTTTGGGCTGGCGCTACCGGCTATCTCCCCGCGGCTGATTTCTTTATCAACGGCCAGGCGGTACTGTATATGTCTGGTTCCTGGCAGATTGGCCAGTTCAGGGATAAGATCGGCGATGCATTTGATTGGGAAGTAATCCCCAACCCATGCGGCCCGGCTGCCTGCACCGGTATGCCCGGTGGCGCTGCGCTGGTTGGTATCAAAACCACCAAGCACCCTGAACAGGTAGCTCGTTTGCTGGACTTCCTGGCTCAGGAAGAAAACCTGGCTGTATTCTCCGCCAAAACGCTCTTCATCCCCGGACATCTCGGGTTGGCGAAAAAAGGTGTGGAATACCAGACCGACGTGGAAGCTGCTAAGAATGCATTAAATGTATTCGTCTCCCAGGTAGAAAAACTGGATCCGATTGCCTACAAGATGCAGGCATACACCTATAACACCATTGTGTTCAACGCCATCCGCGACCGCTTAACACAGGCGATGGTGGGTGAGTTGACCCTGGATGAGGCCATTCAGCGTATGCAGCAGGAGATTGATGACGGTCTTGTTGCTGCCGGTGCAAAATAGTGTAATCTGATTTTTATACAGGGCGGTGTTAATGCCGCCCTGTATAGTTTCTTTTTAGGGGTTTGGGAGATCTTCATGGCAATTCAGAAACGCAAAAAATTATCCACGGTGATTAAAGACGGTCTTGGAGCGGTCGTGAATGCCATTCTAAGCGTTATTATCAACGCACTTGATTGGATTATGGATCCGATCCAAAGAAAAATTGGCATGAAACGGATGGCATACATCTTCCTGTTGCCCAATATGCTGATTTTTGGGATTTTTGTTTTATTCCCGATGCTATTAAATATTTATTATTCATTTACCGGTGGCACGTTGCTAATGCCCAAGGACCGGCCTTTTGTAGGACTGGATAATTTTAAAGTTTTATTTAACTGCGTGGATTATCTGAACCCCAATACCTGCGCAGAAGATCTTTTCTGGCGGGCAGTTTACAACACCATGTTGTTTGTGGTGTTGCAGGTTGTTGGAATCGTTTTACTCTCGTTGATCACTGCTATTATCCTGAATCGAAAAATCGTTGCTCGTGGTTTCTTCCGCAGCGTTTTCTTTTATCCGGTTTTATTGTCACCGGTTGTGGTGGCCTTGATCTGGAAATGGATTTTACAGCGGGACGGTTTATTAAATGCAATCATTACCCAGCTTGGAGGGGAGCGCATTCCATTCTTGCTGGATGTTAATTGGGCGACGTTCTGGGTGGTGTTTGTCAGCATTTGGGCAAACATGGGCTTCTTTACGCTCATTTTGTTGGCTGGTTTGCAATCCATTCCGCCCGATTTGTATGAAGCAGGTTCGATTGACGGCACATCGAACTGGCAGAGCTTTCAATTTATTACACTTCCTTTGCTCATGCCGACGATGTTCGTTGTGCTGGTGCTTTCCTTAATTCGGGCAGTTCAGGTGTTTGATCAGGTATATGTTTTAACCGGCGGGGGGCCTGGATCGGCTACGCTCTACCTGGTTCAATATATTTATAACACTGGCTTTTCCAACCAGATTCATCAATTTGGCC
>JAJUJY010000301.1 GCA_029265085.1 Chloroflexota bacterium | reverse complement strand
GCGAACAAATATGACCGTCTGCACATTACTTCTCTTTCAACTACGAGTAGACTGTTTTTACCTTGAAATTAATCGGGAGGAAAATCAATGATGAATATATTAATGGTTCAACCTGAATTTCCAGACACATTTTGGAGCTTTAAACACGCTGTTAAATTCGTAAACAAGAAAATTTGTAATCCCCCTTTAGGGTTACTTACTGTTGCTGCAATGCTGCCACAATCCTGGAATATCAGGCTGATCGATCTGAATATCACTGCGCTAAAAGAAAAAGACATTGATTGGTCTAACCTCGTGTTTATTTCTGCGATGAACATCCAACGCGATTCTGTTGAAAAAACAATTAGAACTGTAAAAAACAGGAATCGTAAAATTGTTGCTGGTGGGCCATTATTTGCTGGAGAACATGATAGTTTTACCGAGATAGATTATTTTGTTCTAAACGAAGCAGAAATTACTTTACCCCAATTCCTTGCCGATTTGGTAAAGGGAGAACCAAAAAAGATTTATCAAACCGATCGATTCGCTGATATTCAAGCCACACCTACCCCAAGATGGGACCTGATAGATTTCAACAATTACGATTCGATGAATATTCAATTCTCGCGCGGGTGTCCTTTTCAATGCGATTTCTGTAACATCACCGCTATGTTAGGCCACAAGCCCAGGACAAAAACTGCCAAACAATTGATCGCCGAATTAGACAGCTTGTATCAATTGGGCTGGAGACGAAATATCTTTTTGGTAGATGATAATTTCATCGGTAACAAGAAAATTCTAAAAGAAGAAATCCTTCCGGCACTAATTGAGTGGCGCAAAGGCAAAGAGGGATGTCTCTTCCTGACTGAAGTTTCGATTAATCTTGCAGACGATCCAGATTTGGTCAACTTAATGGTGAAAGCAGGATTTATATCCATATTCGTTGGTATTGAAACACCAGATGAGGAAAGTTTAATTGAATGCAATAAAAAACAAAACCGAAACCGCGATTTAATTCAAAGTATCAAATATCTACAGCGTTCCGGCTTAAACGTTATGGCAGGGTTTATTGTGGGATTCGACTCTGACACACCCACTATTTTTCAACGCCAAATCGATTTTATCCAACAAAGCGGAATTGTCACTGCAATGGTTGGCTTGTTACAAGCGCCATACGGAACAACACTATATGATCGGATGAAAAGTGAAAATCGCCTGCTTGACGAAATGACCGGTGATAATGCGGATGGAAGTACCAACATTATTCCACTGATGGATCGGGATGTTCTTCAAAATGGTTATTTATCCATCCTTAAGACCATCTATTCTCCAAAATATTTCTATACCCGCATAAAGACATTTTTACAAGAATTTCAGCCTTATCGACATTCAGTCCATATTGAAATTCATGAAATAATCGCCTTGTTCAAATCCATCTGGAAAATCGGAATCCTTGGTCCAGAACGAAGATATTATTGGTCTTTGTTCTTTTGGACCATTACCCACCATCCCAGGTTATTCCCAATTGCAATTACAATGACCGTGTATGGTTACCATTTTCGAATAGTTTCTGAGAAACATCTCAACGAAACCCAAAAGGCTTTAAAGAAGTCGCAGCCTAGAATTACGACCTCTTCAATTCGCCGAAGACCTGATTTTCAAAACACCGGTGCTGATTAATGAGCAAGACCTTGTAAAACGATAGCCCCTGGCAGCACAGATTGGAATTCCAGTTCTCCATTTTTCACTGTATAAATATCATCTGTGAAAACATTCTTAAATTCTGTATGATCTGGAATTCCTCCGTGCTGTACGAAAAGGTGAAAATCATGATAGGTTTTTGAAGAGCGATTGGCAATAACAATTACCCACTCTCCATTCGCGTCTCGCTGATAAACGACAATGTCATCTAATTGATCCAAGACTTGAAAACCGCCTTTTTTTAAAGCAATTGATGATTTCCGGAATGATATTAAATGTTTATAAAAATTTCTCAGGTTTAAATCCCAGCGATCAGGATTCCATTCCATGCATGTCCGGTTATTTCTAAGATCACCATCCTGCCCCATTCCAATCTCATCCCCATAATAAATACATGGGATCCCCGGGAAAGTCATTAATATACAAATTGCCAGTTTGATTTTCCATTCCTGGTTATTCAACACAGCCTGGTATCGAGGTGTATCATGACTTCCCAGTAGATTCAATTGTTGAAGAGCAATTTCCCAGGGGATAACAGACAAATAGGTTCGCCAGGTATCCACTAGAGCGCTTGTTGGATAAGGATTAGGATTAATGACAGGCTGGGGATTACGGTCAATATACATTATTTCACCAATTAACCAATTAGCAAGTGGACGATTAAATCCAGCATAATTCATTACAGCATCCAAAAAATTCCCTTGCAATTGCGAAGAAGCATCAAAAAAATTCTCACCAAGTAAATACGCTT
>JAJUJY010000142.1 GCA_029265085.1 Chloroflexota bacterium | reverse complement strand
TGGTTTAGAGCGAGAAAGATTGTCCAGGCGAGAGCAGATGCGCTTTGGTGTCTGTTTCCGTCTCCACCTGCTGGATCCAGGCGGAAGCATCCTGCTTGATCAGCGGGAATGTGTTGAAATGAATCGGGATGACATGGGCAGGTTTGATTAATTTAATCGCGCGCAGTGCATCGGCCGGCCCCATGGTGTAATTATCACCAATGGGCAGCACGGCCAGATCAATACCCTCTTCACCGATCAGGCGCATATCCCCAAACAGGCCTGTATCCCCCGCAAGATAAATTTTTTGACCCTCTTTGGTGGTCAGCAGCAGCCCGGCCGGGTTGCCGCCGTTTGAACCATCCGGCAGTGCTGAGCCGTGAATGGCAAAGGTTAACTTTAAGTATCCGAAAGGATGGTGAAATCCGCCGCCAATGTGCTGCCCGTGAGTTTTTACTCCTTTTTGAGCAAGCCAGTTGGCAATTTCAAAGTTGCTGATGATCATTGCACCGGTGCGTTTGGCAATGGCAACAGAATCGCCGACGTGGTCACCATGACCATGGGTGATTAAAATGAAATCTGCGTTGAGTTTATCTGCGCTGGTTGCAGCGGCCGGGTTGTTGGTGAAAAATGGATCCACTAAAATTGTGTAGCCGCCTGTTTCAATGCCTAACGTGGCATGACCGTACCAGGTTATTTTAAAACTCATGGAAAAATCTCCTTTTATTGTGGTTTTTCTTCACTTTGTGAAAATAATCACAAGTGGATAAATTGTACCACTAATCAGATCAGTTGAAGAAAAAGCCCCGCTCTGTGAGCAGGGCTGTCCGATTGATCTGTTGACTAATATTCAATCACGCGTGGAAGCGCTTTTGCCTGCTCAACCCAGTCTACAACCATTTTTAATGTGGGAAGTTGGCGAACCAGTTTCTTGGCTTCGTTGACTTCGACCATTTTCGCGTGCAAATTTTCGGCTTTGCGTTGGGCAAGTTCTGGAACGGTATCCACGCCTGCTTCCTCGAGAAGATCGGCATATTCTGAGCCGATGCCTTTAATGCGGAATAAATCCACATGGTTGACCCATTCAAGGATCAGTTTGTCGCTAATGCCGGTGGCTTCAGCCAGGGCTTTGCGCCCCTTGGAGGTGGAGCCTTTTTCGAGCAGTGCTTCTACACTACCTACGCCTGCTTCTTTTAACTTTGCTGTATATGCAGCACCAATGCCTTCCACAGATTCAAGTGATGCCATTGTTTATTCCTCCCGTCAGAATTTAATTTTGTTCCTATGTTTGATGAAATGATCACCGGATTGTATTGTTCGCAGCAAAAAAATCGATGGGTTATTTCTTGCCAAATAATCCGCCAAGCCCCTGAGTTAAGTCATCCAGTTTGTCTGCGTTTTCGATCAGCCCATCCAATTGCCCGGCGATGGGGGCAGGAAGTTTTTGCTTGAGAAAATTGATCACGGTTTCGACAGCGACTTTAGCGGTTGCTTCGGGAATGCCTGTCTTCTGTACCACCAGCTTGATAATTTCTTCCATGCCAGATCTCCTGTATTGTTGATAAGTAATAGATGAATTTATTATAGGATAAGTTGCAAAATATTTACACCAATAAGTATATGAATTGCCTGTGAATAAAAAAACAGTACGGAGAAATGTGTTTTTCCTCCGTACTGCGGGTTGGATCACTGGTTGAAATTATGCTGCCAGTTCTTTTTCAGGTTGTTGGACAATTTCCAGTTCAATATTTATTTTAATTTCTTCACCAACCAGCAGCCCACCAGTTTCCAATGCGACATTCCAAACCAACCCCCAGTCTTTGCGGTTGATGGTGGTAGCTGCGCTGAAGCCCGCACTGGTTGTGCCAAAAGGACTTTTGGCAATCCCATTATATTCTGTGTTGAGAATCACCTCGCGGGTAACGCCGCGGATGGTCAAGTCGCCGATGATTTTACCGTGACTGTCGTCCACAACCTCAACCTGCTTGCTTTTGAAGGCGAGGTATGGAAATTCATCTGCATTCAAAAAATCCGGTGATCGTAAATGACCATCTCGTTGAGCTTCGCGGGTGTTGATGCTGGCTGCTTCGATTTGTACATCTACTGAGGACATGGCTGGTTGGTCGGGATCGAATTCGACGGTGCCGGTAAAGCGTTCAAAGCGCCCGCGGACATTTGAAATCATCATGTGTCGAACGGTAAAATTGATTTCTGAGTGAGCTGAGTCAATCATCCAGGACATGGGTTTTGTATTCTCCTTTGGTATTAAGTATCTTGATGTATAATATTTTAATATTGAAGTATTTTGTCAAAAAAAATCAGCCTTCTTTTTTACCCAATTTACGGCAAAGATAACCCAATTGAGCCTGTTCTTCGGGGTTGAGAACACTCATTTCCTCGGCTACTGCTTTGGCATGAAGCGGAAAAATTTCTGCGATGAATTGGCTGCCTTGTTCCGTGAGGGTGACCTGGCTTACACGGCGGTCTTGTGGATCGGCAACCCGCTTAACCAACCCGCGTTTCTCCAGGTTGTCGATGACCATTGTGATATTCCCGGAACTTTTCAGTAATTTGGCTGCCAGGGTGCATTGGGGCATAGCGCCAAGATGGTGGAGCACTTCCAACACGCCGAATTGTGACACAGTTAAGTCGCCCATCGTGCCGGTATTGACCCGGCTGCCAAAAGAGTCCGCTGCGCGCGTTAGTTTGACCCAGGTATCCAGGGCTAATTGTTCTTTTGGGTCTCCGTCATAATGACTGGGCATCGCAAAATCCTTCAATATCAAATCATTCTATATTGAATATTATAACCAAAATTGTCCAATTGTCAAGTGGTTTGTTGTTTTCTGCATCAACCGATTGGTCTTGACAAGCACTTCATTGTTAAGGATAATTAGAGATAATTCAGCATCCAAATGGCTGTGACAGAGGAAAGTAGGCTGGTGAAAAACGCCAGGGAGGCGCGGGCAGAGACTGAGACCTGCGCTCGTGGGACACCGGTTGAAGTTCCCTCTTGAGCCGCTCCGGGGAACGCCCAATGATGGGCCTGTAGTCTGAGCCGCAATGCCAGCGTTAACGGGCAAACCAATCGCCAGACGGCCGTTGGTGAGTGGGGCATGGGAGCACCATGTCCAAGTTGGGTGGTACCACGGGTAAAATTTCCCGTCCCTTCATGGGTCGGGATTTTTTTTATGTAACGGAGGTTTTATGACGGACGAAGGGAATGTGTTGCAAGAGTTGGAGCAAATCCGGCAGGCTGGTCTGGCTGCG
This sequence comes from Chloroflexota bacterium, assembly GCA_029265085.1. The sequence continues at coordinate 7,605 of JAJUJY010000142.1, read as the reverse complement.
CTCGAATCAGTCCACGATGAGGCAGGATTACAGGCCTGGCGGACAGCCTATTTAGGTCGAAGTGCGCCGGTCATGCAGGTCTTTAGTAAGCTGGGCAGTTTTTCAAAAGAATTACGCCCGCAAGTTGGGCAGCACGCCAATCAGGTGAAGGTTGCCCTGGAAAGTGCTTTGGAAGCACGCACTGAAATGGTCAAAGCGGAAGTGTTACAGCGCAAACTGGCTACCGAACGCCTGGATGTGACGCTGCCTGGACGGCAGCCAGTTTATGGCCGCCTGCATCCGCAGACACAAATGCTGCAAGAAGCCTACCGCATCTTTTCAGAAATGGGCTTCCAGGTGTACCGCTCTCCGGATGTTGAGACAGATGAGAATAACTTTGAGTTGTTGAATATTCCGGCCTACCATCCAGCGCGTGATATGTGGGATACCTTCCACACCACACGCCAGGGTGTAATCTTGCGTACACACACATCTCCGGGCCAGATCCGGGTCATGCGTGAAAATGCCCCGAATCCAATTCGTGCAATTTTACCGGGGATGGTATACCGCTACGAACAGATCAGCGCTCGCTCTGAAATCCAGTTCCACCAGGTGGAAGTGCTGGCGGTTGGCCGCAATATCACCTTCGGTGATCTCAAAGGAACGATCAATGGTTTTGTGCGCCGTATGTTTGGAGGCAACGTCCGTACGCGCCTGCGCCCTTCGTACTTCCCATTCACTGAGCCTTCTGCCGAAATGGACGTTGAATGTTTTGTCTGCGGCGGTAAAGGCTGCCCGGTTTGTAAAAATTCGGGTTGGCTGGAAATTATGGGCTGCGGGATGGTTCATCCTGTGGTGCTCAAAAATGGTGGCTATGATCCGGAAGAGTTCAGCGGTTTCGCAGCAGGGATTGGCCCTGAGCGCATGAATATGCTGCGCTACCGGATTGAAGATATCCGTTACTTCTGGGGTAACGATACACGGTTCCTGGAGCAGTTCTAATATGAAAGTACCTCTTTCTTGGTTAAAAGATTTCGTAGATGTTGACCTTTCCCTGGTCGAGTTAGCCCGCGTGCTGACCAGTGCCGGGTTGGAAGTGGATGCCATTCAGGTGATGGGTTTGCCGATGCCCGAAGGCGACCGGCGCGAATTTAAGATCGAAGGGTTATCCTGGGATCCCACGAAGATCGTGGTGGCGCAGATCGATGAAGTCATGCCGCATCCAAATGCCGACCGGTTAACCTTATGCCGATTAAATGACGGAACGGGTGAATATGTCGTCTTGACGGGCGCACCGAACCTGTATGACTACAAGGGAAAAGGTCCGCTGCCTCAACCGTTAAAAGTGGCCTATGCCCGTGAAGGCTCAAAAATCTATGATGGGCACCAGCCCGGTTTGGTATTGACCACCTTAAAACGCGCCAAGATTCGCGGAGTGGAATCTTTCTCGATGGTTTGTTCGGAGAAAGAATTGGGCATTTCCGATGAACATGAAGGTGTCATTATCCTGGACCCGGATGCTCCAACCGGTATGCCGCTGGTGGATTATATGGGCGATGCCGTCTTTGAGGTTTCGATTTTACCGAACATGATCCGCAATGCTTGCATTCTGGGCGTGGCACGTGAGGTGTCTGCGCTAACGGGGAAACCGCTGCGCAAGCCGCAAGCGAATTTGCCCAAAAATGGTCCGAGTATCGAGGGCAAGGCATTTATTCAAATTACTGATCCAGAGCTGAATCCGCGCTTTGTGGTTGGGTTGATCGAAGGAGTAACACCGCAGCCCAGCCCGTACTGGGTACAGCGCCGCTTGCGCCTGGCAGGTATGCGCCCGATTAACAGCGTGGTGGATGCCACCAATTATGTCATGCTGGAATTGGGTGAACCGCTGCATGCGTTTGATTATGACGTGCTTGTCAAGCGTGCCGGTGGAAAAGCTCCTACGATCATCACCCGTGTAGCCCAAAAAGGTGAAGTGTTGACCACGTTGGACGAGGTGGAGCGTAAACTGGATGATTATATGATTCTGGTTTGCGATACGGCGGGTTCACTGTCGCTGGCCGGTGTAATGGGCGGCCTGGAGAGTGAAGTGACCGACAGCACCCGCAATATCCTGCTGGAAGGAGCTTCCTGGAACTTCATTAATGTCCGCAAGACTGCTACCAATCTGCATATGAGCTCTGAAGCGGGTTACCGCTTTGCGCGCGGTGTGCATCCGGCGCTGGCTCCGCAAGGCGTTGAGCTGGGTTTGCAGCGCATGGCGGAATGGAGCGGCGGGCAGATTTACAGCGGATTGGTGGATAATTATCCGGTTCCGCGGGTTGATCCCAAAGTTATGTTGACGGCAGAAGATATCTGGCGTTGGCTGGGTATCGAGCTGGATATGAACGAAGTGGCTACCTTGCTGCGCCACCTTGAATTTGAAGTGACAGTCAATGATGATGAACTGACTGCCCAGACTCCGCCGCATCGCCTGGATATCGGTGAAGGCGTAATTGGCAAAGCCGACTTGATTGAAGAGATTGCCCGTCTATACAGTTACGATCGCATACCGGAAACCCAGATTACCGAGACGATGCCGGAATTGCGCACCAGCCGCAAGTTGGATCTGGAAATGCGTTTGAAGAATTTGCTCGTCAGCCTGGGATTGCAGGAGTTGATCACTTACCGGTTAACCTCACCGGAACGGGAAGCGCGGTATCTGAAGCCTGTGGATGAAGCTGCGCCGTTTGTTGAACCGGAACGCATCTGGCTGGCAAATCCGATTGCTTCTGACCGGACAGTGATGCGCCACAGCCTGGCTGCCTCGGTGTTGGAGATTGTTGAAAAGAACGCCCGTAATGCGGATCGCCTGGCGATGTTCGAAATTGGTGAAGTTTTCTTGCCCGTGGAGGATCAGGTGCTGCCCGATGAGCCGCGCCAACTGGTTATTGCCCTCACAGGAATGCGCCACGCCACCTCCTGGGATGTTGCAACATCTCCTGAAATGGATTTCTTTGATTTGAAGGGGATTTTGGAGGCTGTGGTCGAGACACTTCATGTCCAGGGTGTTTCCTATGTGCCGGCTGAACATGGCAGTTTCCATCCTGGCAAATGCGCCAGCCTCAAGATCGGCGACCAGGTGGTCGGTGTGTTTGGGGAATTACATCCGCAGCTAAAGGCGCGTTATGATTTTGGCAATGCGCCGGTGCTGTTAGCCGAATTCGATTTGGAAACCTTGCTTGCCGCTGTTCCGTTTGGCTACAGCATCCAGCCTGTGCCAGTCTTCCCGGCTGTGTTGGAAGATATCGCTGTGGTAGTGGATGAAACCGTCCCGGCGGTTGAAGTTGAAGCCTTAATTCGCCAAACTGGTGGGAAACTGCTTACGGATGTGCGCTTGTTCGATATCTTCCGTTCGGAGCAAATCGGAGCTGGCAAGAAGAGTCTTGCGTATAGCCTTACGTATCAGGCGGCTGATCACACCTTGAATAATTCTGAGGCGACTCAGATTCGCCAAAAGATTATTCGCCGTCTTGAGCAGGTTTTGGGAGCAAAACTGCGCAGTTAAATACCAATTTGATTATGTTGACCCAGCGGGTATAATAACCGTATTGGGTAGAGAATGAGAAATTGCGGGCTCTGCCCGCAATTTCTGTTTTTGTATTTATTGTTTCACTGTAGAGGTCTTTATGGAAATTCCCAAATGGTTGGAATGGGCGCAAGAAATCAATGCACTGGCGCAAAGCGGGCTAGCCTATACCCAAAATGTGTTTGATCAGGAACGCTACGAAAAATTGCGCGAAATTTCTGCTGAAATGATCAGCACCTACACTCAACAGGAATACCCAATTATTCGTGATATTCTCCAGTCGCAAACAGGTTATGCCACACCAAAAATCGACATTCGGGGGGTGGTATTTCGGGAAGAAAAAATCCTTTTGGTGAAAGAACTGGCGGATGGTTTGTGGACATTGCCTGGCGGATGGGTGGATATCAATGAACCGCCTAGCCTGGCAGTGGAACGTGAAGTCCGGGAAGAATCCGGTTATGAAGTTAAGGCGAAGAAAATCCTGGCAGTTTTTGATCGTAACCAACATGGTCACCCGCCATATATATTTCATTCTTATAAAATCTATGTATTATGCGAATTGTTAGGTGGTTCTCCGATGAACAGCATTGAAACGGGCGGAGCAGAGTTTTTTGCTCGTACTGAAATTCCACCGCTGTCCACTCCGCGCACCACTTTGGAGGTGCTTGAGCGTATGTTTGCCCACCTTGATAATCCCACTTTAGCAACGGATTTTGATTAACGATGAGCAATAAATTCAATCCAGCAATCTCCCATATGCTTAAGATCACGATTTTATGCCTGGTATTCATCAGCCTGACAGCCTGCCAGGCTGGGGGCGGAATAGTTTTTCGGCAGCCGACCACCACGCCAATGATCCCCGCAGCAACGGCAACACCTTCGCCCATCCCAACAACCACACCGACTGTAACGCCAACCCCAGAATGGTTGGTGCCGCTTGAATCATTGGCTGGCCTGAAATTACAATTTTGGCATCCCTGGAGCGGTGAACTGGCGACTGAATTGGAAAAATTGGTGGACCAGTTTAACCAGACGAACGAGTGGGGAATCCATGTCATTGTCCAACGCAAGGGCAGCAGTATGGCTTTGGCTCAGGAACTCGAAGCAGCACAACCCGACCAACGGCCTGATTTTGTGATTGCTCCTTCGGAGATGTTATGGTCCTGGCAGGCCAAGGACGGCCGCCTTGAAGCTTTGGATTCATTGGCAAATGATTCTCAATTTGGAATGACAGCCCAACAACGGGCTGAGATCCCAACGAGTTTCTGGCAGCAAGACGAGTTCGACGGGCAATTGCTAGGGGTTCCAGCCCAGCGAACCGCGACCGTTCTTTTTTACAACCAGACCTGGGCAACTGAATTGGGTTTTAAGCAGCCTCCAGCCACGACAGCTGATTTTAAGGCGCAGGCTTGTGCGGCCGCAAAAGCAAATAATACCGACTCGGTGGGAGCCAATGACGGTACGGGCGGATGGCTGATCAATACCCGCTCTGAGGCGTTGATCAGTTGGCTGCGATCATTTGGTGTGAAATCTTTCCTCAAAGACGAAGAACTGGTATTTTATCAACCTGAAACATTAGCTGCTTTTCAATTTATTCGCGGGTTGGTCGATGAGGAATGTGCCTGGGCTGGCCGATTGCCTGCTCCCGATGAATATTTTGCTGCTCGTCAAGCGCTTTTTTATACGGGAACGCTTCAGGAATTATTGATCCAGACTCAAACCAATAAACGGATCAATAGTTCTGACCAATGGATGATTTTGCCATTTCCTGGAGAAGAAAAACCGGTTGTTATTATTAATGGTTTATCTTATGCAATTATGAAACACAGTGCAGCGGAAACATTGGCCAGCTGGTTATTTATCCGCTGGATATCTAATCCAGACGCTGCTGCTCTCCTGACGATTGCGGACGGAGGTTTCCCTGTCAATACAGCCGCTGTGGAGAAACTAGGCCAGTTTCAGGCGCAATATCCCCAATGGGGACAATCGCTTGGCTGGATTCCGTTTGCAGAAGGTTTTCCGCAAACTGCCTCCTGGCAAATTGCACAATTTATCCTGGAAGATGCAGGCTGGCAATCCTTGCAACCCTATATCACGCCAGAAAAAATTCCTCAACTTGTGCAGCAATTAGACGCCACCATTCGTGAAGTGCTTGGGGTGGTTGATCCGTAGATAGGCCGGTATTGGCAGAAATCATTTGAAGTCAAAAAAGCGTATGGTTTTTGCATGCGGCCGATTTGATTGGGTAATGTGCCGTAACGGAACATTTGTTGACGAAAACGGTAATTCGTAGTTGCTTTTTTATCCATTTCCCTTATACTTAAGTTGCATCTCTGTCACTTCTCGTTAAAGGTACGCATTTTGCTTGAAAAAGTTTTTTCGAGACAGTCAGAGATATTTTTATCTTCCCACCATTTTATCGATAACTCAATATTGGCGCATTCTTGAGAGGTGCTGCTTAACACCCCCATCTGCTGATCCAACCAGTTCTGTCAGGGACTGCGTTGTTTCTTGCATTTTGACCTATTCAATTTTTTTTCTTCTTTGCGGAGGACCTATGACAGATCCCTACGATGAAGCCTTGGACTATTCAAAACGTTGGCTGGAAATCATCAAGGAAAAACAAGTTCCGGAAGATGTCGGCAAATGGGTGATTGAAGAGTCCAAACATAATTTTGCCGAGCATTTCAACAAAGGCTGGTTGGAATATCGGAAATCCGTCACAGAGGCTGGCGATTGGGCTGTGACGGAATGGACAGGTTCAGGAGCACAGTTTACCGATGTCCTGGGTAGAAAATATATTGACTGCTTGGGAGGTTACGGCATGATGGACCTGGGCTGGGGACATCCGGAAATTGTGGATACTGTGAAAGCGCAGTTAGATCACACGCCCATGCCATCGCAGGAACTGATTGACCCGCTGCGTGGGGTACTGGCTCGAATTCTCGCCACCATTTTGCCTGGTGATATCAAATACAGCTTCTTCTGCGCCAGCGGCACGGAGGCTATTGAGGGTTCGATTAAACTGGCCAAGATGTACACCAAAAAACCAGCTTTTATCACTGCGCTGAAGGGTTTTCACGGAAAAACGATGGGCTCTTTGAGTATGATGGGAAAATCGGATTACCGCGAACCGCCTGGTGTATTGTATGGTGGTCCGGTGTATCATGTGCCTTATGGGGACGCCGGTGCTGTTGAGCGCCAACTGGAAATTTGCCAGAAGGTCGGCGTTGGTGTGGCTGCAGTCATTATGGAGCCAATTCAGGGTGAAGCAGGGGCGATTGTGCCGCCGGATGATTTTTGGCCGCGCATCCGTGAAGTGACCAAACAGTATGGCGTTTTACTGATCGCCGATGAAGTTCAAACGGGCATGGGCCGGACCGGAAAACTTTGGGGTGTGGATCATTGGAATGTGCAGCCGGATATCATTGCTCTGGCTAAATCTTTGGGCGGTGGAGTGATGCCGGTCTCGGCGTTTTGTTCCACCGAAGAAATCTGGCAGTGTATGATGTATCCTAATCCATTTATCCATACCACGACGACGGGCGGAGGGGCATTAGCATGCAGTGCGGCAATTGCTGCGATTCATGTAACCCTGCGTGATCGTTTGTGGGAAGTGGCTGCTCAAAAAGGCGATTACATCATGCCGAAATTAAAAGACCTGGCCTCCCGATACCCACAGTTTTTTGACAAAATCACCGGCAAAGGCCTGTTAATTGGAATGCACTTTAAGACCCCGGAATACGGCTACCAGATTGCATCTGGATTGTTCAAACGGGGTGTTTTGGTGGCTGGGACGTTAATCAGTTCCCAAACGATTCGAATTGAACCACCGCTGGTCATCTCGATGGATGAAATTGACGAAGTCCTTCAGCGTCTAGAAGATGCTGTTAAAGAGCTGGCACAGAGAATATAACACAGGAGGGATATCATGGATCTGAGCGGGTCGAATGTAACCGTCATCGTTGGCTGTATCGTAGTTTTTTTTGTCATTCGTATGGTGGTTGGCTACCTGGCATCGCGTAAGGTGGGCAGCACCACGGATTATATTGTTGCTGGCC
>JAJUJY010000077.1 GCA_029265085.1 Chloroflexota bacterium | reverse complement strand
GGCATGGGATTGACCAGTTTGTTGTTAGGTATTAACGGTTGGGAAATTGCCCGCATCTGGTTGTACCTGCTGGGCAGTGCAATGCTGATTTTAATCGGTTTTAACTTGATAACCTATTGGGGATTAATGCGCGTGCTGCAAGACCTCAGCCAACGCGAACACCTGATCTCCAAAGATTTATCTGCCTCATCATCCTGAACGGTTAATGGTAAAGAAAGAGGAAACATCATGAGCGAAAATCCAGATACCTTAAAATTTAAAAATCTCGGCGCCCACCGGTTGGCAAGTTTGAAAATGGCGAATTTTCCCAACGCGGATGCCATTGTCCGCGAAGGCGTTATGAAAAATCGTCGTTCACCCGATGCAGTGGATGTGTTATTGGTTAATCCCCCCACCCCCGACGGTGGTTTATGGATTCGCACCCAGCACCGGGTTGGCCGCCGCACACGCGAGAACATGGTCTGGCCGCAAGTTTCTCTAGCACAGATGGCGGCAATTTTGATGCCAACCTATACCGTCAAGATCATTGATGCCAATGCTGAACGAATGAACTGGAAAGAATTCGCGGATCAAATCAGTAAATATCAGCCGAAGTATTACATGACCCAACTCACCGCACCTACGCTGGAAAATGACCTGTATGGTTGTTTTCTGGCTAAGGCACGAGGAGCCACGACTATTGCATTTGGTACGCATATCACCCCAATTCCGGTTGAGACAATGCGTCCATACCCATCACTGGATTTTGGTCTGGTGGGTGAACCCGACTTAACGATCCGAGATTTGATCGATCACCTGGAAGGCAAAACCAACGACCGGCCACCGACGGTTCAAAAAATGTTTGACAATCACGATCCAACCTATCGCCCTTCACTAAAGGAAGACGGCAGCGCTGATTTGCGTGGTATTAAAGGTCTGGCATGGCGCAACGGCAGTGAAATCGTGGTTAACCTTCCCCGGCCGTTTATCAGCAGCCTGGATGATTTACCAATTCCGGCTCATGAAATGCTGCCTTTTGACAAATACCGGATGCCGCTCATCAAGGGACCCTTTACCTTCATTGTCACCAGCCGAGGATGCACCGCGGGCTGTATTTACTGTATCAAGCATGTCAGCTACCAATACAGTGTGCGCCTGCGTTCTCCCGAGAAAATTCTAGAAGAATTGTGGGTCTTAAAGAAATTAGGCATTAACAATGTCAATATGTATGCCGATTTGTTCACAGCAAACCGTGAGCAGGTAGTGAATCTGTGCAAGTTAATGATCGAATCCGGCATCAACATGAAATGGACCTGCAACAGCCGGGTTGATTATGTGGATGAAGAAGAATTGCAGCTGATGGCTAAAGCCGGCTGTTGGTTTATGACCTGGGGACTGGAGTCCGGCAGTGAACAGGTGCTGCGGCATGCCCGCAAAGGTGTTTACCCGGAACAGGCAGTACGGGCGTTGACCTGGGCTAAGAAAGCCGGAATTAAAAACTGGGGCTACTTCATTATCGGGCTGCCAACTGAAACGGAAGAATCGATCCAGCAAACCATTCAATTCTCCAAATCCTTACCGCTGGATATTGCCCTTTTCCACGTAGCTGCACCCTACCCCGGCACACCCTTCTTCTTTGAAGTTGTCCGTGAGGGCTGGTTCCGTCCAGGCACACGTTGGGAACAGGTGGACATGGATAAAGGTACGGTATTGGATTACCCCGGCTTACCAGCCGAACGGCTGCTCTACTGGCAAAAACGAGCCTGGCGAGAATGGGCTTTACGGCCTGGACCCATTTTGACCTATCTCAAAATGCTATTCTCTGATTTCTCCACAATGAAGTCAGCGCTCAGCGTTGGCTTACAGCACCTGAGCTGGCAATCAAAGAAAGCCGAATCGTAAATTCCTATCCAAAACGACTGAGACGAACTTTGAAACATAAAACCCTGTCATCATCAAAAGCAATTCTGCAGGCGCTTATCCTGGTAATGGTCCTGTTGGGTTCAAGTTATCCAGCGAACGTGCAAGCACAAACCGGTTCAAGTGAATGGGGAACACCCATTAATTTGTCGAATTCCGGAGCTACCAGCCAACCCAATGTCGTATTGGATTTCAACCAGACCTATCACGTGTTTTGGCAGGATGCCTATGCAGGTATTGTCCATACCCAGGGGGATGGCACAACCTGGGAAACGCCTGTTAACCTCGATTTGCCATTTAGTGGTTTAAAATACCGCCTGATCGCAACTCCAGATGGGCTGATCTATGCATTCTGGATTGATGACGAATATGATTTTTATTATTCGAGCGTTCCGGCAAATTTGATATCAAGCATGGATCAATGGGCTGCACCGGTTCGCCTGGCTGTTTCGGTTGTCGCATACGATGTGCGCCTGGATTCCAAAGGGCAGTTACACCTGGGCTATATTCGCGCCTTGGATACCAATGATTTTCCTGCCGGGGTTTATTACATTCGTACCTATCCAGGCACATCGGGGTGGTCTTTTCCACGTCTAATCGACCAGTCTCGTTATTTTCGCACGCTCATTCCCCCACCCGATCAAAGTGCAGCGCGAAGCATGGCAGCCAACTTCGATGTCAGCATTGATGTTGAAGCCACACTGGTAGAGGAGAACAATTGGATTTTCATTGCCTGGGAAAATCCTGCCCTTAAGCGCATCTATTACACCCGCTCGGTGGATGAAGGAGGGAATTGGAGCGAAACAACCCAGGTAGATGGTCCAAATTCATCCTCTGCATACCAGACACCGAAGAAATTAATCATCCATGCAAACGGCAGTAATGTTGTTTTCCTCTGGCAATCTACCGATCCAGTAGGTGGGAGCTGCATTCAAAGGTACCGCTCCTCCCAGGATGGAGGAGATACGTTTCAGGCAAACGGTAATCTCTGGCAAGAATTCAATACCTGTCCGCAAGATATCCATTTCTATTCAGTCGACTCAAAAACCTCTTTCTTATTTGCCAATATCCAGGGCCAGCCATTTTTACAGGCCTGGAACGGCGAAATCTGGAGTGATATCCAAAATCAAAATGCGTTGGACGGATTTTTTGATCCCAACACATTAAATGTTGTCGAATTCCGCTGTTACCAACCTATATTCAACGGCAAACAGCTCCTGATCATTGGCTGCGATACAGGACGCGGCGGCGATATCTGGGCAGTTAGCCGGGAAGTTGACTCATTAACCGATTGGTTCATGCCGAAGGCAGCCTGGAGCGCTCCCCTCACGACCAATCTTGGCGATCTAACGGTTACTTCCTTAGTAATTCAACCAGACATGCAGGACGGCCTGCATGTGCTTTGGTCGGAATTAAAAGGACCGAATGCTATTGTTTCTGAAAATGGGATAAGTTACGCATTCTGGAAAGGCAGTTCTTTTTCCGGCCCCTACCCCATAATCACTGCTAAATTAGGGATTCCCGATCAGCTCGCAGCCGCTGTACAACCCTCAACCAATCGCTTGGTTGCCCTTTGGCAGGCAGGTGAACTGGGGCAAATTTATTCCAGCTATACCTCACCAGAACAGGCAGGCAACCGGTCGAATTGGATTGAGCCAAAAACCATCCAGCCTGAAAACACCCCCGGATTGTCACCAGTCATGGTACTGAGCACCGATGGGACCCTGTATGCGTTATATGGCATCCCATTGAACGAAAATCGGGGGCTGTATCTGACAAAATCACAAGATGGCGGCACAAGCTGGACAGAGGCCGAAAAGATTCTGGACGGCACAACCCTTAATTGCCCAATGGTTGAAAACCCCTCGATCGCAATCAACGGCAGCCAGACCATCAACATCCTTTGGACTTGCGCCACCCTGCCTGGCGGGGCAGGTTCGTTAACGCTCTACGGACTGCGCTCGATCGATGCCGGAATAACCTGGGACGCGCCAGAACAAATCAGTGCTCAACCAACCATTTGGAATCAAGTAATCGCATATGGTGGACAAACCGTACATCGCTTTTGGAAAGAAGTTCAACCAGGTGAAACCAGTTTATTTACCTCAATCTCTCAAGACGGCGGCCTTACCTGGTCACAGCCAAACAAATTTATTGCTCTGGAAGGGGAAGTTGGAGAAACTGCTTTAACCATCGACCGGGCTGGACAATTACACCTTTTGCAGGCCAGCCAACAACGGGGAAGCAAAGTGAAGATTGATTATCTGGTTGGAAATGGAGCGCGCTGGGAATCTGGGCCTGAAATCATGTCGGCCGTAAGCTCGATAAAAGACCTGGGCGTTTTATCTGTAGCCATTGACCCTACTGGAAAAATGCTGGCCGCATTCACCAGCAAGGCAGCTTCCAGCACCGATCAGGGTGATCAAACCCAAATTTCCTTCACTGCTTTACAGATAGATGTTCCGCAGGTCAGCATACCGGAATCCAGCCCGGCTGTTCTTCCAACCAACACCCCCACAGCCAGCCAGACTTTAGCCACCCCGCAGCCGGAACTCACCCCAACCGCGATCGCAGCAAATTTCAACCGCACCCGCAACGGTTCAAACAGCAGTCCTGTAGTTGGCATTGTCGTTGGCGTATTTCTGGCTGTCGCTTTAACCACAGGAACTTTTGTGTACAGCAAAGTGGTCAAGAAATCGAACCTGGATTAGGTTCACCGTATATTTTTTGGAGGATGAAAAAATGGGCAGTATAGAAGAGAACGTTCGCAAATATATTTCGGAAAATATTCTTTACAGCAATAATGGGTATCCATACTCCAATGAGACCTCTTTTCTAGAAAATGGCATCGTCGATTCGATGAATGTCATGGAACTGGTTTCATATGTTGAGGAAACTTATGGGATCGATATTGCAGACAGTGAGATCGTCCCGTCAAATTTCGATTCGGTCAGCAATCTGGCCGGGTTTGTCCGCCGCAAACAAAACGGTTCTCATTAATTCGATATCCAGGAAAAATTTATGCCCCCCGCCCGTCTTGTACAGCAATTTCTCGAAAACAGCGCAGATCAATTTCCGGAGAAGGTCGCCCTGGTATGCGATCAACAGCGGCTGACCTATAGCCAAATCGAAACCCAGGCGAACCAATTAGCAAATCAACTCGCCGCTCACGGTATTCAACGCGGGCAACGGGTGATATTGTATTTACCGAACTCGGTTGAACTGGTCATTGCGCTTTTTGGAATATTAAAAGCAGGGGGCGTTTTTGTAGTGGTAAACCACACCACCAAGGCAGATAAACTGGCCTATATCGCCAATAACTGCCAGGCCAGCGCACTGGTCACCTGGTCAGCTCAGCAAAATGTGGCTGAGACGCTCCTGAACGAACTGCCCTCGTTGAAGTTTGGCTTAATTACAGGATCAGGAACGATAGAGGCATCTTCCAGGCTCTTCCGCTTTACGGAATTTCTAGCAGCCGGGCTGCCAGCACGTCCCAAACCAGCCAACATCGACCTTGATCTTGCCTGCCTGATTTACACCTCCGGCAGCACAGGCGAACCCAAAGGGGTTATGTCCGATCACAGCAATGTAGTTTTTGCTGTTGGATCGATCACGACCTATCTACAAAACACACAGGATGATGTGGTTATCAACATGCTGCCGCTCTCATTTGATTATGGGCTGTACCAGCTACTGATGACCTTTAGTTTTTCCGGACGGCTGGTGCTGGAAAAAGGCTTTACGTATCCCGCGGTCATTTTGGAAAAAATCCAGGCTGAAAAGGTTACCGGTTTCCCCGGTGTACCAACAATTTATTCCGTACTGGTCAATATGGATTTGTCTGCATATGATCTTTCCAGCCTGCGCTACATGACCAATACAGCGGCTGCCCTACCCCCGGCGCACATTCTGCAAATCCGGGAGAAATTCCCCTGGGTCACGCTCTTTTCTATGTATGGATTAACCGAAACCAAGCGTACTCTTTACCTGCCGCCAGACCAACTCGAACGCCGACCCGATTCAGTGGGAATTGCTATACCGGGTACCGAGGTCTGGCTGGAGAATGAACAGGGACAGCGCCTGGAACCGGGCGAAACCGGTGAACTGGTAGTACGCGGCAGGCACGTAATGCGCGGCTATTGGGGCGACCCAGAAATGTCCGCCCGGCGGTTCCGTACGGGGCCAATCCCTGGTGAACGCTTATGTTATTCTGGCGATTTATTCCGCACAGATGCAGAAGGTTATTTCTATTTTGTCGCCCGCAAAGACGATATCATCAAGAGCCGTGGTGAAAAAGTTTCTCCCAAAGAAGTGGAAAATGTGCTCTACCGCTTGCCCGGCGTTTTAGAAGCAGCCGTCATCGGCGTACCGGACCCTGTGCTAGGGCAGGCAATTAAAGTATTTGTCGTCCAAAACGGGAACGACCTGACCGAGAATGATATCTTTCGCCATTGCAAAGCCAATCTGGAAGATTTTATGGTTCCAAAATTCGTGGAATTTTGTGCTGAACTGCCAAAAACCACGTCCGGCAAAATTAAAAAAACAGATTTGAGGTGAACTATGTGCGGTATCGCCGGATTAATTAATCTCCATTCGAAACATTCGCCTGCGCTGGAAACTTTGCAGCGCATGATCCTGGCCTTGCACCACCGCGGCCCGGATGAATTTGGCATTTACCGCGACACAACCGCTGGCTTAGCCTCCGCAAGACTGAGCATCATCGACTTATCCGGCGGGCAGCAGCCCATGACCAACGAAGACGGGTCATTACGGATCGTTTTTAACGGTGAAATATTTAATTACATTGAGCTGCGCCCCGCTTTGGAAGCGAAAGGCCACCAGTTTGCCACCCAATCTGACACCGAGGTGATTCTTCACCTATACGAAGAGTATGGCCCCGATTGTCTTAACCATCTTAACGGCCAATTTGCTATTGCCATTTGGGATACCCGCCAACGCAGTCTGCTCTTAGCCCGCGACCGCTTAGGTATTCGCCCAATTTTTTATACCGAACACCAGGGGCAGCTTGCTTTTGCATCGGAAATCAAATCTTTCCTGGCTTTACCCGGCTGGAATCCAGTGATTGATCCTGCGGCACTGGAGCAAATCTTCACTTACTGGAGCCCGCTTTCTCCACGTTCGATTTTCCAGGGCGTGCAGGAAGTTCCCCCAGCCCATTATTTGTTATTAAAAGATGGTGCAATCCAGGTTCGCCCTTACTGGTCTTTGGATTTTACCGAAGACACCCAACGCAAATCCGACGAAGCCTATGTAGAAGAGTTCAGCAGCCTTTTGGTGGATGCAGCCCAGATTCGCCTGCGTGCCGATGTTCCTGTCGGCGCGTACTTGAGCGGCGGCCTGGATTCATCAACCACCGCTGCAATCATCCGCAATTACAGCAATGCCAACCTGGATACTTTTTCGATCGCATTTTCCACACCGCAGTTTAACGAAAGTGAATTTCAGGTTCAGATGGCGCAATTCCTTGGTACACACCACCAGGTTGTGGAGTGCCGTCCTGAGGATATTGGACGCGTTTTTCCGGAAGTAATCTGGCACACCGAAATTCCCATTTTACGCACCTCGCCCGCGCCAATGTTTTTGCTCTCCGATCTGGTTCACCGCAACAACTACAAGGTCGTCCTGACCGGCGAAGGTGCAGATGAAATATTAGGCGGATACGACATTTTCAAAGAAATGAAAATTCGCCGGTTTGTAGCCCGCCATCCGGAATCAGAATTACGCCCATTATTGTATAAGAAGATTTATCCAGATATTCCCCGCCTTTCTCAATCAGGCGGATTCTTATCCGCCTTCTTTGCCCGAGATTTGCTCAACACCGGATCACCGTATTATTCTCACTCGATTCGCTGGTCAAATACAGCCCGTACCTTGCGATTCTTCGCAGGGCGCAACGGCACCCCGCCGGAATTACCCACCACAGAAAACAATCTGCTGCATCTTCCAGAAAAATTTAAGGATTGGTCTCCCCTGGCTAAGGCGCAATACCTCGAAATTACCACCTTTATGTCGCCCTATTTACTTTCATCACAAGGCGACCGCCCGGCTATGGCACATTCGGTGGAAGGACGTTTCCCATTCCTGGATTTCCGGGTGGTGGAATTTTGCAACCGCCTGCCAGCCGACTTAAAACTGCGCGGACTGAGTGAAAAATACCTCTTGCGCCAATTTGGCAAGAAGATCTTACCCCCGGAAATCTGGAAACGTACCAAACGCCCCTACCGCGCACCAATTCAGCGCAGTTTCTTCTCCGATAACGCCCCGGAATACGTTTTAGAACTGCTTTCGACTCAAGCCTTGCAGACCAGCGGATATTTCAATCCGGTGGCAGTTGGCAAACTGGTACAAAAAGCTCGTTCAGAAAATGAGTTGAGCGAGGTGGAAGAAATGGCTCTGGTGGGTATCCTTTCCACGCAGCTGCTTCACCAGATGTACGTTCAGCGGAACCATGCAGTTACCACCAGTACCACTGCCCCTCTGCGGATCACAGAACAAGTTTATTAAAATTATTGGAGCCGGATCTGATGAATGGTTCTCCCCCAACATCAAACATTTTTAGCCGCCAGGCATTGACCCTGGATTCGGCAGTGGAAGTGGATCGCATTTCGCAGATGCTGCGAAATGCTGTTCTGCAAAATTTACACCGGCGCGGTGCCATCATCGGTATCAGCGGCGGGATTGATTCCTCAGTCGTGCTGGCTTTATCGGTCCTTGCTCTTGGGCCGCAACGAGTCATTGGGGTACTGCTGCCAGAAAAAGAATCCAGCCCGGACAGCACTCGCCTGGCATTGGAACTGGCTGCATCCCTGGGGGTGAATACCATCATTGAGGATATCAGCGGAGCATTAGAAGGGGCCGGGTGTTATGCCCGCCGAGATGAAGCTGTCCGGCGGGTTATTCCGGAATTCACCAGCGGATGGAAATCCAAAATCACCTTACCCGGCAGCCTCTTAGAAGAAGATACCCTCAATGTTTTTTCCTTAACTGCGGTTAGTCCAGAGGGGCAAGAAATCCGCAAACGGATTCCCCCGTCTGAATTCTTTCAAATCATGGCGGCTTCCAATTTTAAACAACGAACCCGTATGGCTATGCTCTACTATCATGCTGAATTACGCAATTATGCGGTGATCGGCACGGCTAATAAAAACGAACATGACCTGGGTTTCTTTGTCAAACATGGTGACGGCGGGGTGGATGTTCATCCTATTACCCACCTTTTCAAGAGCCAGGTGTACCAACTGGCCGCTTATCTCAACATACCCAAAGAAATCCAAGAACGCACCCCCACCTCAGACACCTACAGTGCCGGCAGCACACAAGAAGAATTTTTCTTTCGCCTGCCGTTCGAGGTGTTGGATCTGATTTGGCTCGGTCACGAACAAAAGATTTCCACAGAAAACATTGCCGCCGCCTTGGATCTCACACCAGCTCAGGTAGAACGAGTCATTCAGGATATCCAACGGAAACAGCGCACAACTGATTATCTGCGCACGGCTCCACTTACTGTTTAACAATCCATTTCTTCCAATCTATTGAGGTATTTTCATGGAAAAACAAAAACCAACGCATTTGATCACCCCGTACGGCGGAACATTAGTCAACTTGCTCTTAACCGGTGAAGAACGTCTGGCAGCTCTGGAAGAATCCAAACACCTGCCCTCCGTACAAATTTCTGCCCGTTCTGTGTGCGATCTGGAATTACTGGCAACGGGTGCATTTTCTCCCCTGGATCGTTTTATGGGCAAGGCCGATTATGAACGCGTACTGGCAGAGATGCGCTTAAAAAATGGGGTGCTATTTCCTATTCCAATCACTTTACCGGTGGATGAAAACCAGCTGCCCAGTTTCGCTGACAAAATTAATCTGCGCGATGCACGCAATAATACGCTGGCCATTTTAGAAATCTCAGAAGTTTACCCGTGGGATCCTCAGCGCGAAGCCCGGCTGGTTTTAGGCAGCACCGACCCTCGCCACCCATTGAATTCGGAGATGATGCGCTGGGGGAAGATGTATGTTTCCGGTGCGCTGAAAGTGCTCAATTTACCCCAAAGTTACGATTTCACAGACTTGCGGCACACCCCCGCCGAAGTTCGCGCGCGGTTGGCTGCTATGGGATATCAAAAAGTAGTCGCCTTCCAAACGCGGAACCCGATGCACCGTATTCACGAAGAGTTAACCAAGCGCGCTGCTGAAGAAGTAGAAGGAAGCCTGCTCATTCACCCTGTGGTGGGACTGACAAAACCAGGGGATGTCGATCATTACACCCGTGTCCGCGTTTATCGCAGCCTGGTTAATAAATATTATGATACCAACCGCACGATGCTCAGCTTGCTGCCGCTGGCCATGCGAATGGCCGGTCCACGTGAGGCACTCTGGCACGCGATCATCCGGCGTAATTATGGCGCAACCCACTTTATCATTGGCCGCGACCATGCTGGTCCGGGCAAAGACAGCTACGGAAAACCTTTTTACGGTCCTTATGAGGCCCAAATTCTACTATCCCAGTATGCCGAAGAAATCGGGGTTGAACCGGTTGAATTCAAGGAACTGGTATACCTGGCAGATGAAGAACGGTATGAAGAAGTCAGCAAAGTTCCTGAAAACGCGCGGATTTTCTCTATATCTGGCACCCAGGTCCGTGAAGATTATCTGGAAAAAGGGCAAAAGCTGCCTGAATGGTTTACCCGCCCAGAAACTGCCGATATTCTCCAAAAAGTGTATCCTGCCCGACACGAACAAGGTTTTTGTGTCTGGTTTACCGGCTTAAGTGGGGCAGGAAAATCCACCACAGCTGAAATATTAACTTCCTACTTATTAGAACGCGGCCGTCAGATTACCGTTTTGGATGGTGATGTAGTCCGCACGCACCTGTCGAAAGGGTTGGGATTTACAAGAGAAGACCGGGACACCAATATTTTGCGGATTGGTTATGTCGCCAGTGAGATTGTGCATCACAACGGGGTTTCGATTTGTGCAGCAATCAGCCCATACCGTGCCGCCCGCAATGAAGTGCGCAAAATGGTCGGTGAAGATCGATTTATCGAAGTGTTTGTGGACACCCCCATCGATGTATGTGAACAGCGGGATATCAAGGGTCTCTATGCCAAAGCCCGGCGCGGGCAGCTCACCGGTTTTACCGGTGTCGATGATCCTTATGAAGCACCGGTCAACCCGGAAATTACGCTGGATACTGTTTCGGCCACCCCAGATGAAAATGCGCGGAAAATCGTTGCCTTCATGGAAGAACGCGGCCTCTTGCTCCCCGAAGAACAGGTTATGCAGCCCAATGGGCACAAACCTGTAACCGAAATGGCTTAAGATGAACCGCCAATTCCCTGCACTGCGCGGATTTGCTATCTTCCTGGTAGTGGTTAATCACTCCATCACGCTGGGCTTGCAGGCTGCCCGGCAGGCTGGATTTGATCTTGGGCAAATTGAAAAAGTGATTCTGTTGGCCGTTAAAGAGGTCGGCATTCTGGCTGTTCCAATTTTCCTCTTTCTGGCAGGCAGTTTCTTCGTCTATGCGGTGCAGGGAAAAGACCTGAAGGCATCTTACCGGATCGTTTGGAACAGTGTATTTCACATTCTAGTTCCCTATGTGATCTGGTCGGCAATCTATTATGGGGTTGTATTCCTTCTCCGGGGAGAACAATATTCCCTGGCTGGGTACGCCAAAAATTTACTGGTTGGATATCCGTATAACTTTGTTCCGATCCTGGTTTTCTTTTACCTGATTGCCCCAATCCTGATTCGCGCAGCCAGGCAATTTCCGGGATTCGTAATAGTTGTGTTTGGCATCATTCAAGCCATCAACATCGTTGTACTCAAGCCAGAACTACTGTCGTTTGAGCTTCCAGGTTGGGTGCGGGTCCTATCCCCACCTGTATTGGCTTTGCCATTCGCAGTTTGGGGTGTGTTTTATCCGCTGGGGATTATCTACGGATGCCACGCTGCCAGAATAACCCCTATTTTAAAACGGTATGCCTGGATTTCCCTCCTGGTGACCCTGGTTCTATACGGATTAGCCACCGCCAACCTACTCACGGCAGTCAATGCAGTCCTGGCAGAGGTATTTTGCCCTTTGGCCGCCATCCTGCTTGCGCCAGTCATTCCGCGCAACCGGATCCCCGCCGTAAAATTTTTAGAGAATCTCGGCAAACGATCTTATGGGCTTTACCTGACTAACCTGGTCGTGATCAACCTGCTTTTGTTTGCCGTCCAGAGCTGGCTGCCGTTTTTACTCGGCTGGCTGTCCCTGTTGTCGATTGTATTGGCAGCAATCACCTTCGTATTGCCAGGGTGGTTAATGAGCGCCGTTGAAAGGATCCCCGGACGCAGCGTATACCGAGCTGTGTTTGGATAACGGCTAAACAAATCTACTGGTTAATCAAAACCCATCCAATCTCCAGTGATCTGGAAAGTTGGATGGGTTTTTTCTTTTCACGCTGAAAGATCAGGGTGCTTCAATTGCGGCAACCAGGTTTTGTAAATAAAACAGATCACCGCGCTCAAATGCAGGGACATCCAGGTATTTGACCAGGTCCGCCTGGTTCTCTTTGAGAATAAACGCCCTTGCCAAAAACAAGGCATGATAATCATATAAGTTTTGGCGTGCACCTTCATTGATGGCCGCATTGGTCCTGGCAGCAAACCAGAAAGGAGCTGTATCGTTGTATTCTTGCAATGCGGCTTGAACTTCGGCAAGGTTGTTTTGCCGCAGTGTTTCACCCAATTCAGGCGTCAAGAAGATAAAGTTTCTGGCCACATTCAAGGTGCGCAGGTGATAACTGCCCGTACCATCCACCCAATAAGTATCCTTGGAGAACTGGTTGGTTCGCAGGATCATCAGGCGGTTTAATTCATTGGTCACCTGGGTGCGCAGCGTACTATCTTGAGCGCTCTTGCCGGCCAATTCCTGAAGTTGCAAAAATCCATAGTAACCTGCAATATATGCATTATGTTCAAATGGACGCTGCATCAGCAGATCATTTGTTGCCAGGGCAGGAACAGGAACCTGGATTTTACTCTTGGCAAGGTCATATGCCCGGGCAGTATCTTCCGGAACAATTTGAACATATTTCCATAAGGCATAAAAATTATGCGGAGGGTAACTCCACGATGAGCGAGAGTCACTGGACGGGGTTGGCCCCATACTGGCTAACGCTGCTTCCACATCATTGGGTAATGGAGCCGCCTCACGAGGTGCGCCATCAGCCCAGCCAATCCGGGCAACCATGGCTGTATCAAAATACATCCGGAATTCATCTTCCAGCATCAGGCGCACTTGTGCTTTCAATTCAGTGGAAAGGTAGGGGTAAGCTCGCGCAAGCGCGTATAGCGTATCTCCAGGATTTTCAAAATAACTGGCCAGATTGCTGTACACACTGAACTGACCCGCATTGTAATATCCCGGTCGCAAATGGCCTGCCTCAACGATCTTCCACACCTCCGCTTCCAGTTTTTGGATCAGGTCAGACTCACTGGGCACAACCGCACGATCTGTAACCGAATTGATGTTCAACAAAGGCAGCGACCCTGGACCAGGACCTGGACCAAAAGCAATTACCGCGTTGCTCCGATGAACAAACAAATGTCCGTTATAAGGGATCAGCGGATTTTGGTCGCCGTGATTGTGATAAATCCCATTTTGGGTACCGTAATTTCCTTGCAGACGGATCGTATCCCCTGGAATAACCCCATACCACATCTGATCATAACCGGGCAGCATCGTGGAAAGCGGGTTGCTGTAGCCCCACAGCGAGCCGGTTCGGCTGGAATTGATACTGAAGTAATCTCCAACCCGGTCGCAGCAAATTGTGCGATAAATGGTTGTGCCGCCCATCGAGAGCGCTTGCGGTTCATCCACCGCGCCCTGGCCGCCAATCTGAGAGAGATACGGTGTACCCGGCAACCAACCCATCACACGCCCTTGCGGGATGTTAAACTTCTGTAATATATTGCTGAAATACAGGATACCATCCGGTCCGACAATCGGCGGGAAGCGATTTCCGGAATGCGTTCCCCACATCAAGGCAGGGATATATTCCGGGTTACCGTCTCCATCGGAATCAAACGTATATTCACTTCCATCCGAGCGGTTGAGCACAATAAGTACACGCCGCCAGGGTTTATGCAGCAAATCATTTGCATCCGGATCATCCTCAAGATATTCGGTCAGGCGCGAGCCGTTAAGAACGGTTTTGCCATTTGCCCAGCTCTGATTTGGAACAGTGCTGCCAAACAGGCTGCCATCTGGCATATTTTGAAAAATAGCATCTCGTTCCATATCAAAAATTTTGCCGTATTGGTTATTACTCGCGTCTTTAATCGTGCTGGTGCCAGGGGTCAAGCCCGTGCGGTATCCAGAAGCAGCCGCGAAAATTACTTTATCCTGGAAAATTACCGGCCAATAGGACTGGTATCCATCTCCGGGCAGTTTATCTGATTTCCAAACCAACGCGCCATTTGAGGCGCGTAATGCGTACGCAAAGTTATCATTGGCAGCGAAGTAAACCACGCCGTCTTTATATGCGGCTGACAGGTCAATCAGCCCGTCCGTTTGATATTTCCAAACCAATTGTCCCTGACGGGCGGTACCATTCGCACCAACGGCATACATTGCGCCGTCACGATTCCCCACAATCACCAATCCTTCAACCACCAAAGGATTCGTGCTATACCCTGCCTGAGCGCCGTCAAACGACCATAAATAGGTTCCATCACTGGCACGCAAGGCATGAAGTTTCCGGTCGAAACCACCCACATAAACAATGCCATTGGATACGGTGGGAGAATTGCCCAAAGGCATTTCCGTATCAAACCGCCAGGCAATTTGACCACCTTCCGCATACAGCGCATATAAACCGCGTGAAGTAGAAACAAAAATCAAGCCATCACTGGCGATTAACTGCACATTTTGCGGAATATACGCTTCAATTGGGCGGTACCATTCTACGCGCATCGTACCGGTAACTTCCTCCGATGTCCAGGAGGTCCGCTCAGAATTACCGGCAGCCATGCTCCATCCCTGTACATTGGGCGGCGGGCTCGGCGGCTGGGTCGGCTGGGGAACCGGAGAAGAAGTGTTGCTAATAACAGGTAAATAAATCGAGTTAGCGGGCGGCGGTGTCGGTTCTTTGCGTTTACCGGTAATTGGAATCTGAGGCCCAGGTTGGCAGGCACTCAGCAAGATCATAAAAGCAAATACTGTTAAGCACAGTTTTTTCATCAGGTCGGTAAGTCCTTTATCAATACCACTCAGGGTTAATTGGATAAGAATACGCTAAATACAATTAGCGATATACCATAAATAACATGAGACTGACTGACAAACAACTTACAAAAATATCAGGTTTCACCGGGAAGCACCTCATCGGTGTTCAACTGCCTTTCTTTGCGGTACGAAAAACACCAGATATCCAGATTCTTTGACCACCTAACAAAATTGTAAGGACTTACCTCTTTATAATTATTCGCCATCCCAACCAGCAACGCGCGCCATGAGCACCCAAAATGCCTTTGCCATAACTTCACGCCCCAAGGTATTTAAATGGCCGGCATTTACTTCATCCGTATAAAAATCTGAAATAATTGGATTTCCATTGGCGTCAGTAACCAGGCTGCCGTCCGGATCATGCGATTCGATATCAGCAATATCGATCAAAATTTTCCCATGTTCTCGGGCATAGCCGCGCAGCATCTCATTAAATTTTGTCGTGTTGGCATGGCCTTGCCGCGCCAGAGACATTGTCCAATAAATAAAGATCTTATCGGGGTGCCTTGCCTCCAGGGCTTCAAGCGGTTCAACAAAATGTTTCTGGAAATTTTCTTCATCAGAAATGGTAGGGTAGGTCATTCCATCCAACCCATCCAGATAACCGAGGGTGAACGTCAGAGCATCAAATTGTTCTGCTTGCAAATCAGTCTGCACAACAAAATCATCAACCTTTTCAATCCAACCTGGATTGCCGCGAAATTGAAATACCCAATTACTGCGGTCATATTTCAGATTATAAAAATCACTACAAACCCCTGGCCGCCGGCCTGCATAATTTCCCCACAGGCAAGACAATCCAAAATTGATATTTTCCCCAACCGAGGCATGCCGGAAAAGAAGGCGGATTTTCGCAGCCTCAGCAATCTTCTCATCCGGAATCTGGTCAAACAAAACCAAAGAGGTATGGTCGATGACAATTTGATCAACCGCTGGGGTTGATTCGTTCAATGTCCGGGTAGGCTCAGCAGTCGATGTAGCAGCAGGTAGTGTGGCAACCTCAGTAGGAGGCAGCGTTTTTGTAGGAATCGCAGGCGTTGGTTGGATCGTAACCGCGGGTAAAGGTGTCGCTGTGGCCTGCAGTAGAACGGAAGGTGTACTTTTGGGTGTGCAGGCTGTCAGTATAACCAATGCAGCCATTCCGCCAAGCCATATTTTCCAATTCATTGCTATCCTCCTGTTTGCCATCCCGGCCTATTTTCTATCGATGAAATACTATTATGTTTTTATAAGAAATTTGTCCACTATTTATATCATAATTATCTTATATGAAATTGAGAAATTTCTTTTATTTTTTCATCCTTCTTGCACTGCTCATGGCAGGATTATTCACTCCGGCAACAGCCCAGGGCATTGAGCAGTGGACTTTGCCGCGCCAGATCCCCAATTATGATGACACGGCGCGCGCTCCTTTTCTGGCGGCAGACCGCAATCGCACCGTTCACGCATTTAGTTATGAAGCCGTCTCACCAGTTCGCAGCGCAATTGTTTACCGGAAATGGAGTGTTGAAACCGGTTGGTCCCCAAGGGTAGATATTATCCTGCCGGATTTAGGCAGTGGGATTAACACGATCCAAGGAGCCTTTGCGGACAATAATGGCGTATTACACCTGATTTATTACAACGGCGCAGAAAAAGAAGGTGACATTATGTATTCGCGCGCTCTGGCCTCCATTGCAGACCGCGCTACCTCATGGTCGGTTCCTATTCCAGTTGGCAAAGGCGGCGGGCCGCTGCCTTTTGCAGGTTTAACCGGAGATGAGAATGGCCGTCTTTTAATAGTGTACAGCGGCCAAATCAACGGCATTGGTCTGTATCAGGTTCATTCTGAAGACAGCGGAAATACCTGGTCTGAACCCAGCCCAATCTATATCATCAATGAAGAAAACTTGTGGCCGTCTTCCATCCGGTTTACCTGGGATGACACAGGCCAAATTCATATGGTCTGGAGCATTGTCAATGACACAGGGGTTGGTACCGAAGTCCACTATGCCCGCACCGACCCATCCACCTATCAATGGACCAATGAAATTGTCCTGGCTCGCCGCGAGGAAGGGGAATATTCCACCCAATGGCCATCGATTATCACCAATGGGGATGACTTGATCGTGATTTATCAAGACAGTTTCCCTGCCACCCGCTGGATGGTACGTTCACAGGATGGTGGAGAAACATGGCAGTTGCCCGTCCGGCCGTTTCCGCAAGTCGGTGAATATGAAAACGCAATTTTACTCAAAGATGGCAGCGGAACCATTCACATGATCCTGGGAAATCGAACCTCAGAGCCAGAAATTCACGGCATGTGGCACAGCCGTTGGCTGGGAGATGGCTGGGCTCCATTAGAACCACTCATTTCCGGGCCAATTACCCCTACCTTTGACCCCAGTGCACCGCAAGCCATCATCAGCCAGGGGAATGTCCTGTTGGCTACCTGGTGGCACAACGTGCGCAAGGAAGATTTAAGCGGCGCCTGGTATTCCTATGCCTATTTGGATGCGCCAGAATTGCCGGTTGTGCCGCTCCCATCGCCAACACCTATCTCTACCCGCGCTATTGAAGATGCGGCTCCTGGTGTTTCAACCAACCTCAATATAACACCTCCAGCCGAAAATGATTTTGCATCCCGGCCACAACCCATCATGAACCCGGCAACACCAATCTTTATCGGACTGGCTCCGGTAGCCATCCTGATTGGGCTGCTGCTTGTGCTCAGCAGGCGAGATAATTTACCGAGATAATTCTATGGAAAATGGTTCGCTCAAGGAATTAATTTCACATCGCGATTTACTAAATGCCTGGACCATGCGCATTATTCGCGCACGCTACCAGCAATCCATCCTGGGGGGGTTATGGGCAATCCTGCAGCCAGTGGCTACCGTTGCCATCTTCACCACAGTTTTTTCCCTTTTCCTCAAAGTAGATACCCAAGGTTTTCCGTACGCCGTTTTTGCATATTCCGCACTGGTTCCCTGGATGTTATTCTCCACATCCATTACAGATATGGTGGATTCGATTGTCAGCAATATGAACCTTGTGGCAAAAATATATTTTCCGCGCGAAGTTTTGGTCATTGCAGCAATGTTGGCGCGTCTGATTGATTTTGTGATCGCCTACAGCCTGTTAATCTTCCTGATGATTTTTTACGATTTGCCAGTTTTTCAAATCTCCTGGGCATTCTTACCACTCATTCTGCTTGTACAAATCTCCCTGGCTGTGGGGATTGGTTTCTTTGCTGCAGCTTTGAACGCCTTTTACCGGGATGTGAAACACCTGGCAGCATTAGGCTTGCAGCTATGGCTGTATGCCACTCCGATCATTTACCCTTCCAGCCTGGTGCCAGAATCATTGCGCCCATTTTATTATCTAAACCCAATGGCCGGAGTTATTGAAAGCTACCGCTCCGTTATTTTGAACGGCGGCAGTGTCACCGCAGAGTTCTGGATTTCCGCGTTGATCTCGGCCGTTGTGCTGCTGGTTGGATATACGTTTTTCAAGCGGGTTGAATACCGTTTCGCAGATATTATATAGGATCACCAATGCCATCCATTGAACTTGATCAGGTTTCCAAACGCTATCGCATCGGCCAGGCGCCGTTGAGTTTCCGTTCATTGGTCGGGCTGCGCCGTAACACCGAGCAGGAGCGCTATCACTGGGCAGTCAAAGACCTCAGTTTTGCGCTTAACCCAGGTGAAGCATTGGGAATCATCGGACCAAACGGTGCAGGAAAAACCACTATCTTGAAATTGCTTTCGAAAGTCACTTTCCCAACCAGTGGAAAAATCCATCTCAATGGACGATTTTCTGCGTTGATTGAGTTAGGGGCAGGTTTTCATCCGGAATTAAGCGGGCGAGAAAATATATTTCTGAACGGCACAATTTTGGGGATGCGCAAAGCAGAGATCCAACAACGCTTTGATCAGATTGTAGAGTTTGCCGGAATCGAGAAGTTCCTGGACACTCCCGTTAAACGCTATTCATCGGGTATGTACGCACGGTTGGGATTTTCGGTAGCCGCCCACATGGACCCAGAAATTTTATTGGTGGATGAAGTCCTGGCTGTAGGCGACATGGCCTTTCAGCGAAAATGCTATGAACGCATGGTTGAAATGATTCAGCGCGGAACAACCTTAATTTTTGTTTCTCACAATATGCGCGCAGTGCAAAGAGTCTGTACCAGCTGCCTGGTTATGTATCGTGGAACACCAGCTTATCAAGGCGCAGTAACCGAAGCGACCGCTGAATATTCAAATATCTTGCGAAAGGCCGCTCAAGAACAAAATGAGCGGGGAAATTCCATCACAAATGGCATATCTGACCTGGTGATGAGTCAAAGTGCCGTGATCGAAGATGTGAAAATGCTTCGCGAAAATGGGGAGCCCGGACTATCTTTCCTCGCAGGAGAAAAAGTTCGTGTGCGGGCTTTTGTTCATGATGATACTGTATGGTGAGCTATTCTCATCCTGAAGTACTCTGCGAGACTGACTGGGTAGCGGCCAACCTGAAAAACCCAAACATCAGGATACTCGAAGTCGACTATGACCCTGAAAACGCGTACAGGC
>JAJUJY010000217.1 GCA_029265085.1 Chloroflexota bacterium | reverse complement strand
GAGTGGCAATTGCCAGAGCATTAGTTCATGACCCTATGATTGTATTGGCAGATGAGCCTACAGGTAATCTGGACGAGGGTACAGGAAAAAATATCCTTGACCTGCTTGATCGTCTTACCCGCAAAGCCGGAAAAGTACTCATTATGGTTACCCATAGTCAAGAGGCAGCTCATTTTGCTGATCGTTATTTCACTTTACGAAACGGACGTTTTGTTGATCCATCAGAAGCTTAAGCAATGAATTCCATGTCCCTGATCTCTTTAAGGAAAGTAAGCTGGCGATATTTATGGATTCATCGCTGGCAAACTTTGCTCATGGTGTTTGGGATTGCTTTAGGTGTTGCAGTTATGGTATCGATTGATCTGGCGAATGCCGGGTCAAGAAGAGCATTTGAACTTAGTACCCAAGCAATAACTGGAAAAGCTACCCATCAAATAATTGCATCTGGTGAGGCTTTTGACGAGTCCATTTATGTTGATTTGCAGAAAACGGGTTTACTCGAAGCGGTTTCACCCATCATCTCCATCAATGTTTCTTCGCCAAACCTGGGGAACCAGCCATATCAATTATTGGGATTTGATTTTCTGGAGGATCGGCCTTTTCGGGATTATTGGGACGAGCAGGCACAAATTGATTGGCCTAACCTGGTCTCATTTTTCACTCAGCCTGGAGCCGTATTGTTATCAAAAGATATGGCAGAAAGGTATCAATTAACCATTGGACAAGAGATATCTATTCTAGTAAATGGTATCGACACAAAAGTGTTTTTAGCAGGGATCGTCTATCCTCGAGATAATTTATCTGCTAGAACTTTAAGTGGTCTGATCCTCGCAGATATTGCAACTGCTCAAGAGATTACTGGTTTTATTGGAAAAATCAGCCGTATCGATTTAATCATTCCTGAGGGTAATCAAAATATCGAAAAGGATATTCAAGCAATCCTTCCTGAGGAAGTAAGAATTGTTCCTGCTCAGGCGCAAGCCGATGCAATTCAACAAATGACAGCAGCATTCCAGCTGAATCTTAGTGCTCTATCAATGCTTGCATTGGTGGTTGGATTGTTTTTGATTTATAACACGATGACATTTTCTGTTATCCAAAGACGAGCGTTGTTTGGGACACTGCGCTGCCTTGGCGTAACCAGAAAAGAAATATTTATAATTGTTCTTGGAGAAGCGATTATTGTTGGAATAATTGGTTCAGCTATTGGGGTTGGTTTAGGTATTGGAATGGGTAGAAATACCATTTCTCTCGTAAGTCAGACAATCAATGACCTTTATTTCACGACAACAGTTCGAGATATTGGTTTACCATTATCAAGCCTGATAAAAGGGGGCTTGATTGGATTGGTTGCAACAATTGTTACCGCAGTTATTCCTGCGATTGAAGCAGCTGGCGTTCCGCCGCGTGTGGCAATAACTCGATCTGGAATAGAAGAAAAAGCCCAACGATTTACTGGGTGGATTACGCTGGGTGGTGTGATCTGTTTTATCCTTGGGGGAATCGCTTTTTGGGTACCAAATGAATATTTGATATTTGGTTTTGGAGGGACTTTTTTTGTTGTTATTGGATTTGCGATGTTGTCCATTAATGGGTTGCAATGGATGATGACCGTTATACGGCCAATTACTCAGAAGTTATTTGGCTGGATTGGGAAAATTGCGCCGCGATCTTTATTGAGTTCATTAAGTAGGACTGGAATTGCAGTTTCAGCCTTAATGATTGCTGTAGCGGTATCAATTGGGGTTACTTTAATGATTGATAGTTTCCGTTATACCGTAACGATCTGGCTGGAACAAACACTTCAGAGTGATATTTATATTTCCGCACCTAGTTTTACATCTACCCAATCAACAACTCTCATTGATCAAGATGTTGTTTCCCAATTGCGGAATTGGCCAAATATTCAGAGAGTTGATTTGTTGCGCACAATCAAAGCAGATAGTCCTTTGGGTGGTCTAAATTTATCAGCAACGAATAATCCGGATATTGGGAAAGAACGATATTTTAAAAGTGTACGTGTGCAACAAGCATTGATTTATGAACAATTGAATCAGGGCGGAATTTTAATATCTGAGCCGTTGACAAATCGTTTCCACCTTGAAGTTGGTGATCTGTTTGGAATTTACACACCAGGCGGTTTGACCCAGTTCCAAGTAATTGGTATCTTTTATGATTATGCGTCTAGTGAAGGCAGTGCAATGATTTCGCTGGATAGATATCAGAAATCCTGGGGTGATCCAGGGGTTACTGCAATCGGAATTCGATTGCGAGATGGAGTTAATGCGGATGAATTTGCAACAAAGTTGCAAGATCAAATTCGAACAAATCAGTCATTATTAATTCGGGCCAACCAGGCACTTCGGGAAGAAGTGATGGATGTTTTTGACCGAACATTTGCAATTACTTTTGCATTAAGAATACTCGCGACAGTTGTTGCTTTTATCGGAATTTTATCAACCCTTCTGATGCTATTAATGGAAAAACAGCGTGAATTAGGGATATTTATGGCTTTAGGGCTGACTGGCCGGCAACTTTGGAAAATGATTATGTTAGAAACCGGTTTGATGGGGCTGGCAGCTGGTGTTTTCGCCATACCTACAGGGATTGTTTTATCTTTGATTTTGATATTTATCATTAACATGCGTTCTTTTGGTTGGACTTTGCAAATGAATATCCAGCCGCTGGGTGTATTGTTTGCGGTAATGACTGCATTGATAGCTGCATTAATGGCAGGAGTTATCCCTGCTTATCGGATTAGCCGCATGACTGCTATTGAGGCAATACGATATGAGTAAATTAGCCAAATTATTGACTATTCCAGTGGTTATTCTTACTGCCTTAACAGGTTGCGGTTTACAAACTCAATCTGCAATTGATTCGACTGCGATTCCATTATTAAACGGGTATCCTTTGACCGCCAATGCACAATTTCAAAGGGCAGACAGCCCAATCCCATTTAATTTTCCAGAAGATCATGGACCACATGATAATTTTCAAACAGAATGGTGGTATTACACTGGAAATTTGGCCGATGAGTCAGGTAATCGATTTGGCTATCAATTAACCTTTTTCCGTAGGGCTTTACGGCCAGAAATGGAACAGTCGGAACGAGAATCGAGCCTGGCCGTGGAGCAGATATACCTGGCTCATTTTGGACTGACGGACGTAAGAGAAAATCGATTTTATGGAACCGAAAAAATTTCAAGAGGTGCAGGTGGATTAGCTGGTGCTCAAGGCTTACCGTATTTTGAGGTGTGGCTTAAAGATTGGTCAGTCAGACAAATCAGCGAGCATCGATATGCATTAAAAGCGTCACATGAGGGGATATCGATCCATTTGGAATTAGAGGATATTAAAGGGCCAATCCTGCAAGGCATCAATGGGTATAGTCAAAAAGGTCCTGAACCTGGAAATGCATCGTATTACATTAGTCAGACAAGATTAGAAACCAAAGGGACAATTAAAATCCAGAACCGCGAATATTCCATTTCTGGTTATAGTTGGATGGATCATGAGTTTTCTACCAGCGCATTGGGGATAGACCAGGTTGGGTGGGATTGGTTTTCAATCCAATTGAATAATGAAATGGAGATCATGGTATTTAATTTGCGAAAAATAGATGGCACGCGAGATGAATATTCGAGCGGCACGATCATTTTGCCATCTGGTGAAACCATCCCGGTAAAAGCTGCTGACTTTGAGATTAATGTTAATTCTACCTGGACCAGTCCAGAATCTGGGGCAGTGTATCCTGCAAGGTGGCAAATCAGCATTCCTGAGCACCAAATTCAACTGCAGATCAACCCATTGATAGTCAACCAGGAAATGCGAGTATCATTCACCTATTGGGAAGGTGCTGTCGAAATTTCTGGGACGGTTGGGGCAAAAACAGTGACAGGGTTCGGGTATGTCGAATTGACCGGGTATGCTCATTCGATGCAAGGCCAGTTTTAAATAAATAGTGGGCGGAACAGGACTCGAACCTGCGACCCCATCCTTGTAAGGGATGTGCTCTAACCAACTGAGCTATCCGCCCGTGCAGGCCCTATTATACACGATTCATGCAAAAGTGTGCTAAACTTTTCTAAAGAATTTGGAGGGAATTATGCGATTCGTGCGTTTCTTGCAGCGTGGTGAGGAAGCAAAATATGGTTGGGTGTTCGGGGATAAAATTGGTCCCATTGAGGGCAGCCCTTTTGGTGAATACCGCCGGTTAGAAGCCGAAATTGATTTGAGCAGTGTGAAGTTGTTGACGCCGGTATTGCCGGGGAAAATTATTTGTATTGGGCGAAATTATGTTGATCACGCTAAAGAACAGGGCGCGGATGTCCCAGATATTCCAATGATATTTTTGAAACCAGGAACTGCATTAATTGCAGTGTATGAACCGATCATTTTGCCGCCTCAATCTCAGCAAGTGGAGCACGAAGGGGAACTGGCTGTGGTGATTGGTAAGCGAGGACGGTGGATTCCAGCTGAAGAGGCACTGGAGTATGTGTTGGGTTACACAATTGGAAATGATGTTACTGCCCGTGATTTACAACGCAGAGATGGGCAGTGGACGCGTGGTAAAGGGTTTGATACTTTTTGTCCATTAGGCCCATGGATTGAAACGGATGTTAATCCAGGCGATACCTTATTAACGGTCAGGGTGAATGATGAAATTCGCCAAATGGCCTCGACTCGTGATATGGTTTTCCCAATTCAGCAATTAATCGCTTTTATTTCTTCCGTGATGACCTTAGAGCCGGGGGACGTAATTCTGACTGGTACACCTGCGGGGGTTGGTCCACTCCAGACAGGTGATATTGTGAAGGTTGAAGTGGAGGGTATTGGCGAGTTGATTAATCCTGTGAAAAAAGGATAGAAAGTTCTAATAATTAGAAGGGTTTTCAGGCTGGTTTGATATTGGTTTGATCTTGACAAACAATTTTTGGATTACTATAATTATTGAAATTGACAAATATTTTTTTCGTTTGTGTAATATTTGTGCTTTCGTTAACATTTTAAAAAGCATATTAAGGCGGCGTTGATCTGATTATCCAATATGGTCGCTTAGCTCTTTTATTGAGCGGATAATCAGGGAGCCAAATAGCGAAACCGGCCTTTGGGTCGGTTTTTGTTTTTAAGCTGTGTCGTTTTCATTCTCAAAGGAGGAAATTATGTTGGATCAGAGTGCTATGGTAGGGGCGGATCTGGATGAATATTACTCCAGTGAACGATCCAGAATTCTGGTCGTGGAAGATGATCACGATACAGCCATATTGCTAAAACAAATTCTACGCCTGGCTGGTTTTGATGTTCTGAGCGCCGCGAATGGTTTAGATGCATTAAATAAATGCAACCTCGGGTATCCTGATCTGGTTTTGTTGGATTTGATGATGCCAGAGATGGATGGGTGGGAGACCATTGATCGGTTGCGCCAGGTTAGCCAGATGCCAATCATCATTGTATCTGCCTTAACCAGTAAAGAAAATGTGGTTAATTGTTTCCAAAAAGGGGTGGATGATTATTTAACCAAGCCGTTTTTTAAGGCTGAAGTTGTCGCCAGGGTGAATGCAGTTCTCCGGCGGGCGAAAGGAACTCGACAAACCAATCGTTATGCTTTCCCTCAATTAGGGTTGGCAATTGACATGCATGCACGCGAAGTAATTTATAAAAACGAGAAGATTCCTTTAACTGCCAAGGAGTTTAGCGTTTTAACCACTTTGGCCAAGCATGCCCCTGAAATTGTGCATTATCAAGTGATTTCTCAAAATGTTTGGGGAAAAGATTTTGCACAATCCAAACAGAGAATTAAATATCTGGTATATTTATTGCGCAAGAAATTGATGGATGTGTCAGTTGAAGCAGATAAGCTGATCGTAAATATTGACCGGCTTGGCTATAAATTGGATACCGGCGACTAACAACCATCCAATTAATTTTTGCTATGAAAAACGATCACAACAACGCTTGTGATGGTATCTATTTGGCGCTTTCACGATGAAGTGTGGAAGCAACCTGGCCAGCATTGAGCTTCTTGGGAAAGCAATATATGACGATTATTAAAACGATGAAATCTCATTGGATTGTTGGTGTTGGAATATTATTGTTAGTGATTGGGGTAGCCCGCCTTGTTTCGTCTTTCCCGACGCTTGAGGCATCGATTCAAGATTTGTTTGGGCAAGATCAATCCGCTCAGGTTAGTGAATTGGGGTTTGTGCCTTTTGCGGTTCTGGATGAAGGGGCAACTGG
>JAJUJY010000007.1 GCA_029265085.1 Chloroflexota bacterium | reverse complement strand
GGGCTTGATTTTGCCATTCTTGGGTTCGGCCTACGGTACGTTCTTAATGCGACAATTCTTCCTTTCCTTTCCTTCGGAGTTGGAAGATGCAGCAAAATTGGACGGCTGCAGCCCGCTTTCTTTTTATTACCATATTTTATTGCCCAACTCAAAACCGATTTTAGCCACTTTGGGGTTGATGACTTTTCAATGGGCCTGGAATGAGTTCCAATGGCCGCTGATTATGATTAATTCTGAGTCCAAACGTACCTTGCAAGTTGGCTTATCGTACTTGCTGAATGAGCATTACATCAATTGGACGCTGCTGATGGCTGCATCGGTTTTAACAAACTTGCCGATTTTAGTGTTGTTTTTCTTGACCCAAAAACAGTTTGTTCAAAGCATTAAATTATCTGGCCTCAAAGGTTAGTTTTGCAGCCTCTTATGAACAGGTGAATACATGGATCAATTAAAAATTTCAAATGGCGGGATCGTTGATGGAAATGGACACCCCGTGCAGCTCCGTGGGGTGAATATTGGCGGCTGGATGAACATGGAGCATTTTATCAATGGTTACCCAGGAACCGAATCGCGGCTGCGGGCGCTGATGAAGGCAAGATTAGGTCAGGAAACTGCGAATTTCTTTTTTGAGCGTTATCTTGATTATTTTTTTACCGAACAGGATGTGGCTTATATCAAAAGCATTGGTTTGAATGCGATACGCTTGCCGGTCAATTATCGCCATTTTGAAAGCGATCTGGCCCCTTTTGAATACCTGGAAAGCGGTTTTGCCCGTTTAGAACAAGTTCTCCAGTGGTGCGAAGAGCATGGGGTTTATGTGATTTTGGATTTGCATTCTGTTCAAGGATGGCAAAATGGAGACTGGCATTGTGACAATTCAAGCCGCCAAACATTATTCTGGACCCACAAACAATTTCAGGACCGCTTTATTGCTTTATGGCAGGAATTTGCACGCCGTTATCGCCATCGGGCAGTCGTTGCCATCTACAGTATCCTAAATGAACCGCTTAGTAATGCTCCATTTGGCAGGTTTGGTCCAGATGAAATCTATGAACCGGACTGGCAAAAGATGAATGCAATCTACCAGAGAGCGATTCAAGCCATCCGC
Organism: Chloroflexota bacterium; assembly: GCA_029265085.1. The sequence continues at coordinate 62,627 of JAJUJY010000007.1, read as the reverse complement.
AGCACCGGAGACGAGCATATTATTGCGCTGGAAGGGGATTATTATTCGGTTTTATTCTCTGGGCTTGAAAAAATAAACGATCCAAACGTAATGTTAAGCAGCCATAATTATCTGGAAATAACCACATCGGCCATTCCGGCTTATCCACTTCAACTGGGAGATACCTATTGGGATCGTAACCAAATAAAAAAGCAATTCGAGGAAACAGAAGGCTGGCAAATTGCCAGGCGGTGGGATGTTCCTCTGCTTGTGAGCGAATTTGGTTTAAACACGAAGTATTCGGATGATAAGGCAATCCATCAAATGGATGCTTTTGCCGATCAAATAAATGTTTATGACCAACTCAACGTGCATTGGACCTTTTGGACCTATAAAGATGTTGGTGTTATGGGGTGGGTGCAGCTTGCATTGGATTCTCTTTATCTGAATACCATTCAACCCATGTTGGCGGCAAAAGATGCTTTGCGCCCGGATTTTGGTTGGTTAGCTGGCTATCCTTCTGATATTCAGGAACCCATCACAGCCATTTGTCAAAAGATTGAGCAATTTCTTCCCGATTTGGATCGGAATGCTAACCGGAGATATTTTGCCCAGGCAGCCATGAGCACCTATACTGCAGATCAGCTCCAGGAAGTATTTGTGCAGCAATTTGCAGGAAAAACAGAATCAGAACTTGATGCTATTTTGCAATCGCTCAAGTTGGAGCAGTGCAAACCCCATCCGCAGTTGACGACCGTATTAAAACGATAGGCTCACCTGCCGTTAGGAGAACTGACAAGAAAACAAAAAGGGGCTGTTATGGGTTGAACAGCCCCTTTAACGTTGATTTCTGCTTTGTCTATTCGTATTTGAGCGCGTTCACCGGCACCAGCGTGGCGGCGCGCAGCGAGGGGTACAACCCGGAGAGCAATCCCACCAGGGTGGCAAACACCAGTGCAAAGATGGGCAGCCAGATGGGTGTGGAGGATGCGATGGATGGCGGTGGTGCGCCCGTCTGGCTGGCTTGCCCGGCCAGATAGGTTAGCGCAACCACATTCAACACCGCGCTGCCGCCCCAACCCAGGATCACCCCTCCCAGCCCGCCGATGAACCCAATTCCGGCGGATTCTCCCAGGAAGATGCTTAATACATCGCGGTTGGTTGCCCCGATAGCCTTCATCAGGCCGATTTCGCGGGTGCGTTCCAGGATGGCCATCGTCATCGTGTTGGCAATCCCGATTGCGGCTACCAGCAAGGCAATCGCACCTACCCCGCCAAAGATGATTTGCAGCACGACGAAGAAGCTGTTGATGCTTTCCAGGTAACTCTGCGGTGTGTTGGCCATATAACCGAGATTGTTTATCTGGTCGGCAAGATCAGTCACCTGGTCGGCACTCTCGGCCCGGACGATGAGCATGTTGTAGCCTTCTTTATTGCGGTTGATGCGCGAGCCGCGGAACCATTCTTCCCAGGCGGTGGCCTCATCCATACGCACAAACATCGCGCCGTCTGCTTCGCTGCGTGATTCTGCCAAAATACCGACAATACGCAGATTGACCGTTTTCGTTACCGTCAGGCCGTCCTGGGTCCACTTGGTAATGACCAGTTTCACCTGCTGGTTGAGCAAATCTGGCTGCGGGGGCGGCTCCTGCCCAGGGCGCTGCTTGGGATCGTAGAACTGGCGGGCAGCCCAACTGCCGATCACCGCTGTGCCGCGCTCCAGTTTGGTAGTGCCAGACTCCAGCGGATATTCAAAGATGGAAAGATCTTCCACATCTACCGCCATCATCGATGGGTAATTTTCCAGGCGGCCGTAGCGCAGCAGGGTAGGCACACCCACCCAGTTGCGCGGGATTACATCGGTCACGCCAGGCAAGGCGCGGATTTCTTCAATGGCCTGCGGTGTGAGCAGCTTTTGACCGGTGGGAACACCGTTTTTATCGGTGACGACCATGCCCCCGCCGCCGCCGAAATCGCCGTAGTTTGGGTACACCTCGATCCGTTTCAGGTCGCTGATGCCCCATAACTGGCTGGTGGCGTTTTGCTGTAAACCGATGGCTAGGGAGACCAGTAATACGACTGCCGCGGTACCAATGACCACCCCAATCGCGGTCAGCGCCACCCGGCCTTTACGGCGGCCCAGGTTGTCTAATATCAAGCTGACCAGATCCAAGAAACGCATAAATTACCTCTATCCTTTGGGTCCAATAATGATCGGGCCGCTATCGCCGGGCTGCATCTGGTCAGGCGGGATTTCGCCTGGCAGGGGTTCAGCCGGAGCGGGTTGGTCGCTGCCCAGGCCAAACAGGCCCTTAAAGAAGCGGACTACTTTTTGCCAGAAGGTCTCTGGAGCACCAGGGATCATTCCATCATCACCGGGCAGGCCCTCCGGTGGAATGGGTTCCATGGTGGGCATTTCTTGCACGTCCACGTTCAAGGTCTGGCTGATCGAACGCGGTTGGTTAAAGTCATCGGTGTAGTTCACCACAATATCGATCGTTTGCGGGCCGGGCATTTGCGGCATATAGTTCGCGTCCAGGGTGAAGTACCCACCCGGTTCCAAGACACCCACCAGGGCAACGTTGTTGGTTACTTCGCCGTTGGCAGAGGTAACTTTCATATTCCCCAGAACGGTCGAATTGCGGCCCAGGTTGGTGACTTGCAGCGGCAGGATGTTGGGTTGGCCGGTGAAGAAAATGCCCGGGTCGCGGTAGAAGCTGACTTCCACCTGCGGCAGGCGGTAGATCAGGAGCGTGATCACCTGGTCGTCCACCTGACGGTTGCCTTTGGCGTCATCATAGACAAACGAAATTTTCAAGGAATAGGCACCCGGATTGGCGCTGACGTTGACGATCAGGGTCTGGGTGGCTTTCAGGGTCTGGCCGGTGGGCACATCACCCAGGAAGACCAGGTTGGAACTGCCCAACGGGGCAAAGACCGAAAGGTCGCTGCCGCTGCCGCTGATACCTGGCTGAGGAGTGCCGCTGTCGTTGGGATTGACGCCGCCGCCTAAGACCATCGTCACGGCGCGCGCGTTGCTGGTACCCAGGTTAATCACATCCAGTGCCAGCGTGAACATGGAGCCGGGCTGCAGCGGGTCTGTATCCGTTTTGTACCCGCTCACCACGAGCTGCGGGCGGCTGATTGGAGTCGGCGTTTTGGTCGCGCTGACTGATCCTGAATAATCCGGCTGGCGCAAATTGATGGTAATGGTGAAGGTTTCGGTGTAGGCTGTTCCCGCCGGGTTGGTATAAGACAGGTTGACCGTGGCAGTCGCCACCGATTGGCCTGCCAGCGTTGGGCTTGCCTTGAGCGGCTGCACAACATCCAGGCGCTCATCCGGGTCCATTTCATTGATGGCGCGTACACCACCGGAATCCAACGGCAGGAAGTCGGTACTCTTGAAGCTAAAAATAACGTTTTTTGCAAAATCCTTACCGATATTTTTGATCCGCAAGCGCAGACTGAACTCTTGCCCGGGCAGAATGGCTTCGCTGCTGCCGGTTCCATATGATTCAATAATTACCAGCGGCCGCCAATCAGACGGAATCGGGGTATTGGATGGTTCAGGCGTAACGGTTGATTCTGGTGTGGATGTGCTTGTATCCGTAACGGTAGCGGTATCGGTGCCGGTTTCGGCAGCCGCCGGGGTAGGCTGGACAAACGCGAGCCCTCCCAATAATGTAATGAGCAGCAAGAAAGAGAAAAATTTTGCTTTCATGCGGATGGTAGTTCCTTTTCTTGAGTTTCAAAATCGAAGGTTGAAGCCGCTTCGTATTCGGCCTGGGTGACTACCCGGCCGTCTAAGAGATAAATTACGTTGGTGGCAAAGTGCAGCATACGCGGATCGTGGGTAACCACGACCACGGTATGGTTGTCACGGTGCAAATCGGAGAGCATTTGCATAATGGCGTAGCCGCTGGATGTATCCAGGTTGCCGGTCGGTTCATCCGCCAGGATTAACTGCGGTTGGTTAACCAGCGACCGGGCAATAGCCACACGCTGTTGTTGGCCGCCGGAAAGCTCGGTGGGTTTGTGGAAGGCGCGATTTTCCAGCCCCACTCTGCGCAGCAGTTCCGCCGAACGTTTGCGCCGCTGTCCGGCAGAAATTCCAGCAAAGCGCATGGGGAAGGCCACATTTTCCAGAGCAGTCATGGATTGAACCAGGTTAAAAGACTGAAAAATAAAGCCCACTGTCTTTCGCCGGTATACGCCCAAAGCATTTTCATCCAGCGTGTCGATCCGCTGGCTGTTTACCTGGATCGTGCCGGAGGTTGGCCGGTCTAAACCACCGACCAGATACAGCAGTGTGCTTTTACCGGACCCTGACGGCCCCATCACCACGGTGAATGATCCCAGAGGAATGTCCAGGTCCACACCGTCCAGGGCATGGACGGTGGTTTTTCCCATGATGTAGGTCTTCCGCAGGCTGCGGATTTGAATAAAGGATTGCGCTTCCATAACTAGAAGAAGAAAGGCCGGGTGATGGACAGGCCGCTCAGCACGCTGCCCAATAAGCCAGGCAGTGCCTGCAGCGATAGAATAATTAAGACTGCCAGCAAGGTAACCAGCCAGGCTTTGCCCCGGTTTAATCCGGAGAGCGGCAAAACGCCGATCAGCAGCAGCGCAATTTGCCAGATCAGATAAATATCCACCAGGGCAAGGAAGGCGCGCAAGAAAGCCATGCCCCCGCTACCTTCCGCGGCCATAAAACCGGAAAGTCCGGGTGCGCTAATTAACTGGCGGGTAATCAGAACGGCAATGATTTGCACCAGGTACCGCACTGCAAAGGGCATACTCGCCCAGGCCACCAGGTTTAAGGACGCGGTGTTGCTGCTGCGGCTGCCGCTTAGGGTCAGGATCAGGTGCAGAATGCTGCCCAAAATGAACCAGGTTACCCACAGCCCGATCAATGCTCCTGCGGCGGGAAAGATGTATATAAATAAAGGGCTGACCTGGTTTGCCTGGGAGGCAAAGTATTGGTCTTGCTGTTCCTGAGGCCAATATTGAAAATCGGGAGGTAATTCACCACCCATCTGAGCGCTTTGGGCGCGGATGGGACCTCCAACCAGGACAAGAATGATTACCAACACACTCAGAATGAGCAGCGGAGTTTGCCATGCGCCATTCTCGTGTTTTGCGATGCTATCCAGGGTTTTGGCGGGTTTTATAAAAATGGGTAAGACCCATTCAAAATGTTGCCGTTTTGGCCTGGAGGGTGTTTGAATCAATTCTGATTCGGACATAGTTCTCCTTGTTGACTTTCCATTGAAACGATATATATAGTTATCTATTGATTGACGAACAACTCGTGCAAAAAGTTCCACGGAGTGGTGGCGATAGTTGCTGTAAAATTATTTTAAAAGGTATTCATAAACAATTTTATTCGTACATTGGTTACTGTACCATAAGATTCAAACGTTCTACAACCCCTGAAAGTCTAGGAGCATTTGGTATATGCATATCAGCATCGGTTTGGAAAATGGTATCGAAGGACGCTCATTGGCCTGGGCTTTAGATTATCCCGGTTGTTTTGCTTATGGAAGTGATAGCAGCACAGCCATTGTAAGTATGGGCGCAGCGTTCGTGATGTATAAAGGCTGGGTGGCACGCCATACGCGTGAATCCTGGCTGGACAAAATTCAGGAATTTGATATCCGCCTGAGTGAAGTTTGGGAAGTGTATCACCTGGATGAGAACTACAATACCCTGCCGGAGGGTGGGTACGAAATTAACGCCTGGTTCCGGCATGATTGGAAACCCCTCACACGCATCGAACTGCGCCAGGGATTGCAGCTGCTGCAATGGAGCAGGGAAGATTTGCTGGCTTTGGCGCAGCCGCTGACGGATGCGCAGCTTGACCGGGAATATCCGGGGGAACGCTGGACAATCCGCGGAATTTTGAATCATGTTGGCGGTGCAGAATGGTGGTATCTGGACCGGCTGGGTTTGGTTGACCTCAAGCGAAATGAATTACCCAAAGATCCTTTTGAACGGCTGCCTCTGTTGCGTGAGTATTTGGTGGCGGGCTTAAAGAAAACGGAAGGGGAAGAGCTGGTGCGCGGAAAAGATGCTGAGTTTTGGAGCCCGCGTAAACTGCTGCGCCGCGCTATCTGGCATGAACTTGACCATATTGAGCATATTCAAAAATTGCTGGCGCAGGTTGGTTAAAAAAATAAGCTCCCGGGAGGTTATCCTTCCGGGAGTTGCACAATAGAACGGTAAACGGACCCCCGCACCCGCGGGCGGTCCCAGGGGAGCAGGTTTAGAGAAGTATCCAGAGCGCGGTTGGCTCTGGTTGGGTTGTTAACGGCCGGTGGTCGGCTGCCTGTACGTCACTCATCATTCTTTATCGATCCGATGACTGAAAGCTGCACAGGCTCAAGGCGATGAACATCACACCAACTGCGGCAACTACCAAATAAACAATTGTAGCCATGATAAACCTCCTCACTCCCGAGAGAACCATTCTCCCCGCCGGCGTGCGGGGCGCTTGCGCAACTCAGGAGGCGTACCTGTATTAACTATATACAACCCCACCGGTGCGAAAAAGCATCGGTTGATGGGGCAAAGCATAGACATTCAGGGGGACTTTGGCCTATCCAGGTGGACAGTGGTGCTTCTGCAATGTGGCCCCCTTCAATCGCGCAAGTCTCATGTCTCTATTATACGACACATGTTCTATAGCGATTCTTACAAATTCATTAATTCCACATAAATAATGTGTAAAGTCACCCGTTTTTAAAGTTCGTTCAATATAGTTGTATACGTAAAACCATGCCAAAAAGTTCCCGATTTTGTGGGCTTTTTGCATGGTTTTTGTAAAATTTGATCCCGGTTAATGCCGGAAGATTTATTTTGTGGGTGTCGCCGAGGGCTGCGGTGTGGGTGTTGGCAGGCTGGCGGGATCAATAGCGCGGACAACCAGCTCAGAAAAACTTACCGTCACCGCAGTGTCCCCGCCGGAGCGGGCAAACAATCCCGGCTTGCCGCTGGTGAAAACCGGGTCGCGCAGGCTGAATATTTCGCTTCCATTAATATAAAAGCGCAAGGTGCTGCCGTAAGCCCAAACCCCCAGCTTATTTTTTACCGGTGAGCCAAGCCGCTGATCGCCGCTGTCCAGCCAGTCTTGAATGGGGGTGGAGATGTTCCCGCGGACGCGTTCCAGCCGGGTTTGGCCGCCGCAGGTGATCACCCAGCGGTACAGGTTTTGATCGTTGGCCGCACGCAGCAAAAGGCCGTAGCTGTCCGCAGGGCGGCACAAATTCGGGATGACCGTGATTTCCAGATAAAAATCATCCAGCTCCGGTGCATCGCGCAGGCTGGTCAGGTAGCCTTTGGGCGCAGAAATGGCCAGGGTCAGCTCGTTTTTGCCAATGGCTGCGCTGCCGGTGGTGTTTTTTACGACTGTCCAGGGACTGCTTGCGGAAAACGAATCGCTTAAAATCTCTTGCCCCAACCCGGCCAGCGGGGTTGGGGAAGGGAAAAATTCTTGTACGGGAACTACAGCGGGAGTATTGGTCGGTGGGAACCACTCAATCGTTGCGCTGGGGGTCAGCGTGATTTCCGCGGTGGGTGTTTCGATGATCAGTGGTTCACCTGGCGCGCAGGCACTTACCCCGATCCCAACCAATAGCAATCCTAGCCAGGCAATCAGCTTCTTCACGCCGGAATTTCAACTACCTGTTCACGTTCCGGTCCCACCGAAACACTGCGCACTGGCACGCCTGCAAATTCTTCGATGCGGCGCACGTAAGCACGCGCTTCAGCAGGGAGGTCTTCCCAGCGGCGAATTGCGCTCACGTCTTCTTGCCAGCCGGGCAGTTCTTCATATACCGGTTCATATGGCTGAAGATTGGCCGGACCCAGGGGCAGTTCTTTATAGGTCTGCCCGTTGGAGGTGTATGCCACGCACAAGCGTAAAGTGCTTAACCCGCTGAGAATATCCATCTTGGTGATCATCAGTTCATTAACACCGTTAACGCGCATGGCATAGCGCAGCAGCACGCCGTCTAGCCAGCCCACCCGGCGTGGGCGGCCGGTGGTGGTGCCAAATTCATCCCACGGATTCTTGCCCGTTCCGCGCAGCCGTTCAGCGGTTTTGCCAAACACTTCCGTGGGGAATGGTCCCGCCCCCACACGGGTCTGAAAGGCTTTGGTTACCCCAATGACCCGGTTGACAGGTACAATCCCCAGCCCTAACCCGACCAAAGCTCCTGCCGCTGTTGGGCTGGAACTGGTTACATAAGGATAGGTGCCGAAGTCGAGATCTAATAAGGTGCCTTGTGCGCCTTCTGCCAGGACATGCTGCCCTTTTGCCAGCGCGGTGTTCAAGGTCAGCCCGACATCGTCAATATACGGAATGAGTTGGGCGGCAAACTTGGCGTATTCGCGGGCTACTGTCTTTGGATCAAGCGGTTCATCCTGATACATGCCGGTCAGCATGGTATTAATTTCTTCAACGTGATGCTCGACCTTTTTCAAAAAGCTTATCGGATCCAGCATGTCTTCCACGCGTAAACCATGCCGCGAGGCCTTGCCGGTATACGCCGGACCAATACCGCGGCCGGTGGTCCCAATCTGACCTGCGCCGCGGGCCTGTTCCTGTGCATGGTCCAGAGCGCGGTGCGCGGGTGTGATCAGGTGAGCGGCGTAAGAAATGCGCAGCCGTTCCGGTGTAATCGGTACACCCGCCGCCTGGAGCATCTCAATTTCGCTGAAAAACGTGGATGGATTAACTACCATGCCGTTGCCCAAAACGCCAACGGTGTGGCTGTGAATGATCCCGGACGGAATCAGGTGAAGTTTAAACGTGCGGCTGCCAACAGTGACTGTATGACCTGCATTGTCACCGCCGTTATACCGCGCGACATAATCTGCTTTTGCGGCCAATAAATCAACGATCCGGCCTTTACCCTCGTCGCCCCATTGTGTGCCAATAACAATATCTAGAGGCATGGAATTTCCTCCTCAGCAGCCCCCCATTGAACCTGCTATTCTTTTTAATTAACAATATGTGCAAGATTATTATACACCGCCAAACTTATGCATTTAATCCCTTTGAGCGGAGCAGGGGCATAGAGTGCTTAAATTCAGGAAAAATGTCATAAACAAAAGAATGATATAATCTTTCCAAATGGTGAAAATATGCGAATGAGCAAGATCTTCATTTTGATTGTCCTTATTGCCTTATGTGCGATCTCGCTGGGATTGGTCATGCCGGTCACGGCCAGTCCGCAGGCTCAAGTCTTTTATAATACGCCTACTGCGCTGCCGGACGGCAGGATTTTATATAAAGTAAAAGCAGGCGATACCTGTATCAGCGTTTCTTTGCTGACCGGAGTCTCAATGGATGAATTGCGCCTGAATAATAACCTGACCACCGATTGTGTATTGGTGGAAGGGCGCGATCTGCTGCTGGGAACCGTTGCCCCTGAGCCTACCGCTTCCGGGCCGACCTTAACGCCTACACCCCTGCTGCCCACTCCAACCCCTTTTAATGGCACAGGATCCATTTGTGTGTTGTTGTTCAACGACATCAATGGAAACGCCATGCTGGAAGAAGGCGAAACACCTATGGTAGGCGGTGCGATCAGCATCACCGATCGTGACGGCAAGGTGTCTTTGACCGGTATTACAACAGGCGCGGAAAAGCCGACCTGCTTCGAGGATTTGACCGAAGGTGAATACACCATCAGCATGGCGGTTCCGGAAGGGCATAACCCCACCACCCGGTTGAATTACTCGCTGGATCTCAAGGCCGGTGATATATCCACGTTGGATTTTGGCGCGCAGCTCAGCTCCAGCGCGCAGCCTACACCGGTTTCCGAAGGCGGCCGCTCACCTATCCTGGCAATCCTGGGCGGGCTGGTGATTATTGCGGGTGTTGGCATGGCCATTTATGCGCGGTTGATTACCCGCCGGTAAGCATCACTTCATCTACCTGACAAAAAAAGCAGCCCATGATCCGGCTGCTTTTTGATTGAGTCATTTTCAGGCGTAGCGCTGTTCTTTCCAGGCATCCGCTTCATTGTTATAACCGGCCTGCTCCCAGAAACCGAGTTTGTCTTGCGGCATAAACTCCAACCCGCGCAGCCATTTTGCGCCTTTCCACAGGTAGGGTACTTTTAAATCATCCCGGTCAGGCACAGCGCCAATTACCCCGCGCAGCGGGTAGCCGTGGTCCGGTGATATTGGTTCGCCGTTAAAGTGAGTGGCCAGTAGAAAATTTTCCTGCAGGACTACCTCCAGCGGCAGGTTGACGGTGTACCCATATTCGGCATGCTGCATCACGTGTTTTGCGCTGGGCAGCAGTTTGAGCAGCCCTTGCTCTAACAATGTTCGTACGGAGACCCCTTCCCAGATTGTATCCAGCTTGCTCCAGCGGGTGACACAGTGCAAATCCATCGTAATGCGGGTTTTGGGGAGCTGGTTAAACTCAACCCAATTCAGCGTGAGCGGTTTTTCCACCTCGCCCCAGAAACGCAAATCCCAGGTTTCCAGGTTGACGTTTGGTACAGGGCCGTAGTGCAGTACCGGGAATTTCACTGTCAGAGATTGACCGGGCGGCAAGCGGCCTTCGCTGCGCACACGGTTTTCTTCTTCTTTACGAAACAGGCTGTTAAACATCGTCAAGTTTCTCCTGACTAAATTATACCTGATTGGTAAGAATTACATGATGTTTGATTTTCGTTTGTCACACCTTTTGAGCAGCATCCAGTGGCGCGGGTTTACGGGTAACCACTGGGGGGCGTGGTGGTATCGCCTGGCGGCGGGTAACCGACTGGGGTTGTGGCAGTTGGCTGGTCTGGGTAAGGGTAGCCGCCGGGAGTGGGTGTGCGGGTGAAGATGCCAGGGGTTGGGGATGGGCCGGGGGTTCTGGTACCGGCAAGTGTTGGGCCGGGGGTGGCGGTTGGCGGCACGATCACCGTTGCGGCTGGCAGGGTTTGCCCCGGATAGACCCAGGAGGTGGGTGTCGGCAAAACACCGCTGTTGGTTTTGCTGATATCTTCCACGTAATCGATGGCAGTTTCACAGGCAGGGTCTAAGCGGCGGGCAATATTATCCCAATTGACGGCCTCACCAGACATATAGGATTCTTTGACGGCTGTGGAGAGGCAGCCCGGCCCGGCGTTATAGTTGACCAGGGTGAAGCGCCATAAATCGTTATACGAGCTGATTCTTCCCGCGGGCTGGCCGGTCAGGTTGGTGATAACCCGGCTTACCTGTTCGCAATTGCCCAGCAAGCCCTCGGCAAAGACGCGCACACTGAATTGTGCCTGGGTCAGATCAATTCCGGCCGGGCAGTCCGGGCAGCTTGCATTTACTTTGGCAACCAACCCGCCGCGCAGCATGTTTTGTTCGCCGGTGCTCAGGTTCCCAAAACCGCGGTCGCAGCGCTCCTGGTGCAGCACCAAAGGGCAGAACTGGTCAAAAAAGCTTGGGTTCCATAATAAGACCGTATCGGCTCCCTTTTCCGTGAGCTGGCCTAACCCGGCTTCTTTGTAGGTCTGGTAAATTCCAGGCCAGAACTGGCTTTCCCGGCTAAAGATGTTCTTTAATAGCTGGGCTGGCACACCGGTGTCGCGCGCAACCCGCAGGATTTCTTCATCAAATTTGTTTTGCCAATCTTCCATTGCCGGTTTGGCTTTATCTTTACCGCACTCATTGGCCACCAGCGGTTCTTGCAGGCCGCCATTGGGGCATTCGCTGGCATCCACTTGCTGGTTGGAGATGAGTACGCCGGCCAGGTAATATAATGAAACGTTGGTATAAAGCTGCTCGGGTTGGTCTGGGGTATTTAACCAGGGCGGCGAGCCGCCCACATCCGGAAAAGCCTGCCAGGTTTCAGAGCAGCTGGCAGCTTCACTGCCGCGCCACTGGCTGCTGAGCACATCTACATAATAGAGTGTGGGGTCAGCGGAAAGATCGTCCGGAGACATAAAATCGCCCTGCGCCAGCACGCGCACCAGGGCGGTGTAATGCTCACTGGAATCACCGAAGGACGAGTCTGCCCAAAACTCCACGGTGGTTCCCTGTTCACCCGTAGGCCGGAGCGGAATGGTGCAGTTTTCTCCGCTGCAAGAAAATGGTTCTCCGCCCACCGTGCCGTGGATGCTGATCACGGCCTCGTTAGGCAGCGGTTCTTCCCCGGTCAGCAGTAAATTGGGTGCAGAAGTGCAGCGGTTGCTGGGCGGCTGCGGTGAGCAGCCTGTGATCGATACATACACACTGGGCAGCGGCAGCTCCACTTCCACTTCTTTTTGGGCTGGATAAGAGGTGAACGAATAGACATAGAGGCCGGGGCAAGATTGCACAGACTGGCTCGGATCGGTCAGCTTGCAAGGTTGAGTGGCTTTCCACTCATTGGCAAGCTCAGGACCGCACCAGGTGCGGATCTCGTCCTCGATGGGCAACCCCTCGCGGTCAATTAAGAAACGGCAGGTGATGGCGTTGTCTTTCCAACGAACCAACCACCATTCGTACGCCGTGTAATTTACCGTGAGTGTGATTTTGCGCTTGTAGGCTTCGGTCTCTTCTTCGGCGTGAACAGGCGTGCCTGAGCGCCCCAGGGTTACCCAGAATCCCCCAAGGATCGAGAGGACGATGGCTGCTGTTAGCAGGGTTTTGCAGAGTCTCATCCTGACCTCAAAAAACTGGATGGCCCAACTGAAAGCCGCGGGAACGAATCCCCCGTGTGTTTAGTTTATCATAAGCTGAGGGGAAAGACTACCGGCAAGATCAGATTTATTGGGTTTTATGAGAAATTAAATATTTTCCATCATCATTTTGCCGCTTACGGCGTCACCGTCGGCGTAACCGTGATGGTGGTAGTGATCGAGCCAGTTGGTGTGGGGGTACTGGTGATGGTGGGGGTGCTGCTGGGCAGGCTGGTGGAGGTAGGCGGGTAGGTAGCTGTGGCGGTTCCGGTTGGTGTGGGGGTGCCCGTATTGGTGGGGGTTGGCGATATGGTCAGCTCGTATTCCAGGGTCAAGATCATCTCTGAGAAAGGCGCTGGAGTTAAGACGTAATTGATCGCGTCCTGGATGTTGGCTAACAGCTCTTTGCGGTTGGGTAAAAAGACCTCGGCTTTCAAGCCGTCGGGGAGCTGCCAGGGAACGAGCGCAGATCCACTCAGTTGGAAGAAACCCAGGTGGTCGCGGTCGCCCAGGCCCAATGCAAAGGGAACCAGTTTGAGTACTTCGTCTAAGGAAAGGCTGCTCTTGACCGAGCCGCGGTAGGTTTGATACAGGTCTGGCAGGCGGGTCAGGTTGCCGCTGCTGACCATACGCTGGATGATCAGGCGCAGCACATCTTGCTGGCGCAGGGCGCGGTCGCGTTCATCCGCACCGTCGCGGATGCGGATATAGCACATCACCTGGTCGCCGCTGAGCAAGTTGGTGCCGGGGGGAATATCTCCGCAGATCGGATGCACCAACTGCGTGACGGTCACTTCCAGCCCGCCCAGGTCGTCAATGAAATACACAAAATCTTCCAGGTGGACCAGCACATAATCATCCGGGCGCACGCCAAAGTTATATTCCAGCGTGTCGGCCAGGCGGCGGTATTCGCCAATGGCGTAGGCCGTGTTGAGCCGCTGCATGGTGTAACCGGGGATATAAACGAACAGGTCGGGAGGTATTGGAAGCAGCGCGGCGCGTCCCAGGCGGGGGTGGTAAAAGACCAGTGTCACCGCATCGGTACGGCCGTTGAAAGGGGTAATGCTGTCGGTCCCCAACAGGACCAGCACACGCACGTCTTCCGGTAAAGCGATGCCAGCCAGCGGTTCCGGAATGGGGGTGATTGGAGTATAGCGTGGGGTGGGGTAAATTGACCGCTGGGTGCGCAGGGGGGCCGGACTGGGGGTAGCAGAAAGGGTAGGAACCGGCGAGAATGTGGGAATGACGGTCGGTTCGGCTGGAGCCGGCGCTGTGGCACAGGCTGCCAGCAGCAGCCCGGCAGCCAGGAGCAGTGCAATCGCGAGATAAGTCCGCAGATGATTCCCCATTCTGATGAGGATTATAGCACAGGCAGCCTGGAGAAAGCTTTTCCAGGCTGCCAAAAAATTACCAGTCACTCGACTGTTTAAAATCACTCTTTTTATTTCAGTTGATGGATGTCAGGCACTCAGAAAACCATCTTCTTAAAACCAGTTACTAGCGCGTCAACCGGCGGTAGGTGATGCGGTGCGGCTGGTCGGCGTCGATGCCCAGGCGGGCGCGGCGGTCGGTTTCGTATTGCGAATAGTTGCCGTCAAAGAAGACCACTTTGCTGTCGCCTTCAAAGGCCAGAATATGGGTAGCCAGCCGGTCCAGGAACCAGCGGTCGTGGCTGATGACCAGCACGCAGCCGCCAAAGTTTTCCAGGCCTTCTTCCAGCGCGCGCATGGTATTCACATCCAGATCATTGGTCGGTTCGTCCAGCAGCAGGACGTTGGCGCCTTCGGTGAGGATGCGCGCCAGGTGCACGCGGTTGCGCTCGCCGCCGGAGAGCATGCCGACCTTTTTCTGTTGGTCGGAGCCGGTGAAGTTGAAACGCGAGACATAGGCGCGTGAATTGACCTCGCGGTTGCCCATTTTGATCAGCTCTTCGCCGCCGGAAATCATCTGCCAGACGGTCTTTTCCGGGTCCAGCACATCCCGCGATTGGTCCACATAGGCCAGTTTGACCGTTTCGCCCAGCCGGAAGCTGCCCGAGTCGGGCTGTTCCTGGCCGGTAATCATGCGGAAAAGGGTGGTTTTGCCCGCGCCGTTGGGACCGATAATGCCGATGATGCCACCGGGAGGTAAATTAAAGGTCATGTTGTCAACCAGCAGGCGCTCGCCGTAGCCTTTGCAGACCTGGTTGGCCTCAATGACTACGTTGCCCAGGCGCGGACCGGGCGGAATGTAGATTTCCAGGTCGCGGGCCAGCTTTTCGTTCTCCTGGCCGAGCAGGTTCTCATAAGCGCTGATGCGCGCCTTGGATTTGGCATGCCGTCCCTTGGGGGACATGCGGATCCAGTCCAGTTCGCGTTCCAGGGTCTTGATGCGCTCTGATTCGGATTTTTCTTCCTTTGCAAGGCGCTGCTTTTTCTGATCCAGCCAAGAGGAGTAGTTGCCCTTCCAGGGGATGCCCTGCCCGCGGTCCAGTTCCAAAATCCAGCCGGCCACGTTGTCCAGGAAGTAGCGGTCGTGCGTCACGGCGATCACTGTGCCGGGGTAGGATTGCAGATGGCGCTCCAGCCAGGCCACAGTTTCAGCGTCCAGGTGGTTGGTGGGTTCGTCCAGCAGCAGGATATCCGGTTTTTTCAGCAGCAGGCGGCAGAGGGCCACGCGGCGGCGCTCGCCGCCGGAAAGCACCCGTACTGGCATGTCACCGGGCGGGCAGCGCAGCGCGTCCATCGCCATTTCCAGGCGGGCGTCCAGGTCCCAGGCGTCCAGGTGATCGATCTTCTCCTGCACCTCGCCCTGGCGCTCGATCAGCTTGTTCATCTCATCATCGCTCATTGGTTCGGCAAAGCGTTCGCTGATCTCGTTGAACTCTTTCAGCAGGTCAATCGCTTCCTGCGCGCCTTCTTCCACCACTTCGCGGACGGTCTTTTCATTATTAACCAGCGGTTCCTGTTCCAGGAAGCCGATGGTGTGGCCGGGAGCCAGCACGGTTTCGCCGTTGAAGTCTTTATCAACTCCGGCCAGGATGCGCAGCAATGTGGATTTGCCGGAGCCGTTCAGACCAATGACGCCGATTTTTGCGCCGTAGAAATAGGACAGGTAAATGTCCTTGATAATGGGTTTCTTGTCGTAATACTTACTCACGCCGATCATCGAATAGATGATCTTGTTGGGTTCAATACTCATCCGCTGCGCCTCTCGCTCATAGTTTAGATGGGCTAATTGTACCGGATTTTTGAAGGGAAAAGGAGATCATCAATGACTGAACCCTCTTTTGTCTTGTTTTACCCTTGCCAACCTCCTATAATTTTTATAGGAAGAACTTGGAATGGGAGGGAATATTCAATGAAAGCACTGGTGGTATACGATTCGTTTTTTGGCAATACCGAGAAAATTGCCCTGGCGATTGGGGAAGCGCTGGGTTCGGCGGGGGAAGTCCGGGTGGCAAAGGTGGACCAGGTGACGCCGGATCAGCTCAAGGGGCTGGATGTGCTGCTGGTTGGTTCGCCAACGCGGGCTTTTCAGCCTTCACCTAATATCAAAGCCTTTCTCAAAGCGATTCCGGGCGGCAGTCTGAAAGGGCTGCGCGTGGCGGCTTTTGATACCCGTGCCAAAGTGGACGAGGTGAATTCAGGCTTTTTGACCTTTATGGTCAAACTGTTTGGTTACGCCGCCGAGCCAATGGCCAAACAACTGGTGAAGAAGGGCGGCACACAGGCTGTACCTCCGGCAGGATTTTTTGTGGACGGCACCGAAGGCCCGCTCAAGGAGGGTGAGCTGGAACGCGCTGCCGCCTGGGGCAGGCAGGCGGTATAGCTGGGTGTGCAGTATTTTAAATGTCGAATAAGCAGGCATTCCTGCAACTTCTTATCCTTTCGAAGCGTATAACTTAATATCGAAAGGGTATGGATCATGAACAGGATGCCTTCAATAATTTTATCCAAAAGCATTATTTCAATTTTGTTGATCAGCGTGCTGCTGGCAGCGACCTTTACCCCTGCCGCGGCGCAAACTTCCCCGTTGGGGCCGCAAGATCCCGCTGAACTGGAAGCCTTTGTGGACGGCGTGATGGCCGCCGAGATGGAAGCCAACCACGTGGCTGGCGCAGTGGTTGTGGTGGTCAAAGATGGGCAGGTCTTCTTTGCAAAGGGCTACGGCTACTCCGATCTGGATGCGCGCACGCCGGTGGATCCTGCCGCTACGCTCTTCCGCCCGGGTTCGGTTTCCAAGCTGTTTACCTGGACGGCGGTGATGCAGTTGGTGGAGCAGGGCAAGCTCTCGCTCGACGAGGATATCAACACCTACCTGGATTTCACGATTCCGCCTGCTTTTGAACAGCCGATTACATTGAAACATTTGATGACCCACACCCCCGGTTTTGAGGATCGCGGGGAAGGGTTGTTTAAACTGCATGCGGATGAGGTGATTTCGCTGGAGGATTATCTTAAGCAGAATATTCCCGCGCGGGTATTCCCGCCCGGTGAAATTGGCGCGTATTCCAATTACGGTACGGCGCTGGCCGGGTATATTGTCGAGCGGGTTAGCAGGATGCCGTACCTGGATTACATCGAACAGAATATCTTTGCGCCGTTGGGCATGACCCAGGCTACCTTCCGCCAGCCGCTGCCGGAGAACCTGGCTGAGGATATGTCCAGGGCGTACCGCTATGCAAACGGGCAGTATTACCAGGGTGATTTCGAGTTTTTGGTGGGCTACCCGGCCGGATCGTTGTCTGCTTCCGGGCTGGATATGGCCAAATTTATGATCGCTCACTTGCAGAACGGCCAGTATGGTGACGGCCGGATTTTGAGCGCGGAAACTGCCCGGCAAATGCACTCCCCGCTGTATTCCCCCGATCCGCGCATGGGCGGCATGGCGCACGGCTTTTTTGAGAACACGATTAATGGGCAGTACGTCATCTCGCACGGCGGCGATACCATCCTGTTCCATTCCAAGTTGTTTTTGCTGCCGGAGCAGAATCTGGGTGTGTTTATTTCGACCAACAGTGCATCCGGAGAAGTTGCGGTGAGCGGATTTGAAAAGGCGTTTATGAACCGCTACTACCCGCAGGGCGAGCCGCCCGCGCTGCAGCCAACCGCGGATTTTTCAACCCGTGCCGCAAAGTACGCTGGCAGCTATTTCCTGGCGCGCTCTAACTTTACCACGTTGGAAAAAATTGTCTCGATCACTTCACCGTTTACCATTTCGGTGACTGGGGAGAACCGCGTGGCTGTGACCGCGATGGGGCAAACCATCCAGTATGTGGAGGTGGAGCCTGGCCTGCTGCAAAACCCCGATCAACCAGCCGACAAACTGCTCTTAAAAGAAGAAAACGGGCAGGTGTACATCTATCCGGTGATGCCGTTTGTCTTTATCAAGGCGCCCTGGTACCGTTCCTTACCGCTTGTGGGGCTGATTTTTGGCGGCAGTGCGCTGGCCTTTCTGATCACGCTGACCGGCTGGCTGGTTTCCTTCTTCCGCGCACTGGCTAAACGCGAGCCGCGCCCGCTGGGTGCGCGGCTGGCCCGCCTGGCAGCCGGTTTGTTCGGATTGGGTCTGCTGGTTTTCTTGATTGTATTTTTGGGCATGTTTTTGCAGACAAGCCCGGCTTACGGCGTGCCTGATTTCTTCTTTAACATACCGGATTGGTTCAACCAGTTCATGCAATTTCCGCTGGGGCTGGGTGTGCTGGCGCTGCTGATGCTGGCCTTTACTGTGCTGGCCTGGTGGAAGCGGTACTGGAGCGGCGGCGCGCGCCTGGGGTATACCTTGCTGACACTGCTGGCTTTTGCCGCACTCTGGCAAATGATTTTCTGGAACTTGCTGCTTTAATACAAAACGCACCGGCTGAGAATTCCTCTCAGCCGGTGTGGTTATAAAACCTACTATCTCAGAATAGTGGGTAAAAATACGGAGAAATCATCAACGGAATTAAAATTCCCTTCTATTTCTACCTTCATACTTTGCGGAAAGATTAATACTGGCGTGCTGCCCAATTGATAGGTTCCAATGGCAACGTATTTATCTGTTGTGCCATTCGTAGCGGGGGTAGAATACCATTCCCATTCATATACATTCAGACCTGCTGAGCTGTCGCTTTTTGCTGCCAGCCATTGCAGAACCTGATTAGGTGTAATGGTTTGGTTATTCGGTAATTTATCTGAAGAAAAATCCAAAATTTGCGTTGCGTACCCGGAAAATGAATTGTTTGTGAGCACTATATTTTTCGCTTGATTTCCCAATATGTCCATGTCCATAATGGCTGTCCCGTTCCAGTTGTCAGAAATTTGGCCAATGACAATGGGGAATTTTAAGAATTGGGGGTTTACCTCGGGACCGTTCAACATGTTAATCGCATTGTTTTTAATCTGTATATTTTCTATGGTATTACCAGCAATACTGCCTGAATACCCATCATCAATATACGTTCCAAAGGCAGCAATCCCTCCCTGGGAGGTGATTGAGTTTCCATCGATTACTACATTTCGAACAAAACAGTTTTTGCTGCCGTTTCGGTAGGTGTTTGGATCATTAGGTTTTGCGCCATATCCTTCTAGCGTTGCGCCATTTACCTCAATCCCGTATTGCGAATGAGGTTTTGTAAGGATCGTGTTATTCAGGATATTTACGGTATCTACTCCAATGTTATTGTGCTGGAAACCATAACTTCCTGTTACCAAAATACCATTTTTAAAGTTTTCAATAGTGTTATTCTTGATATCAATCTTGGATATCACGCCCCCGTATGCATTGTAAAATTGTTCCCCCCCATATTCATATTCAGGATATTTTTCAAATGCGTTATATATCGATATGCCGTGTGAATCATCATTCTGTATTACCAGGGCAGGATCCGAAATAATTTGATTGTTTTCAATCGTAATCTCCTGAAAATTATTGTTCAGTGCAGTTTGGTATCTATTGGAATAGTAATAATTGGCAATAGTCATTCCCCGGTTTGTCCGAAATGTATTGTTCCTGACAACGATATTCTCGGTAAGATTATTACTGCCATTTTGAAAAACTGCATCGGTGAAACTGTAAGTATTTGCGATCATAAATCCGATATCTATACCAAAATCAAGATCGTTATATTCAAATAAAACATTGCGGAGGGTATTATTATCTCCATTTTCAATATTTTCAGGAACCTGGTAATGTATTGCAGATTGAGAATCTCCAATAGATGTGTTCACCAGGCTAATTCCTGAATGGATATTCTGTCCTGTGGGATCGATTAGTTTTACTGTGTTATGTCGAAATATTACATCCTGGATGGTATTATTGGAATTTCCCATGTTGGCGACGGTCAGAGATAATGGGCTGATATACACCAATGGTGCATTTTGGTCTAGGGTTAATTTGTTGCCACTCACCAGAATGTTTTTTATGATGTTGTATTCGCTGAATTTAATTTGCCCGGGAACACCACCATTTCCTCGAACATCATTCTCGCCAAACACGTACCATGTATGGGCATCTGCCGCTAAAATACCGGACCCACTATTTATGAATTGATTTGCAACGACGTAATAGCCGTCAATTACACTATAATCTTCATCTCCTGCCCCTGCAAAGGTGAATAAATTGGCACGATTAAATTTGTTTCCGGCGAATACCAAATTGGTTATTGCAAATGAATTTTCTCCGCCGTATTCCACAGCAGCTTGCCCATACACACCACAATTTCCAGCACCAATGGAATTTGATTCTATAAATTCGTTGCCAAGAAAATACATATTTTGAAGATTAAATGCTGGGTGTGAAGGTGTGTTTGATGAATATCCGATCCCCAGGGTCCAATCTTCGCCAGATGCTGTTCCCAAAATTTTTAAACCAATAAAACGAATGTTTGATGCGGCAATGGAAAACTCATAGACTTGAGAGTTCCTGGTAATCGTTACATCGGCTGTTCCGTTTCGATCTTTATCTCCATTGATTGTGAAATTTCCTCTAGACCAGATGTTAATCCAGTCTTGTAATTGAATCTCAGAAACCGTGTTATCAAATTCGATCCGAAAATGGGTGTTGGAAGCGTCATTTAATATTGCAGTAATTGCCCGTCTCAGCGTGACAACCTCTCCCAGGGTTTCGATTGTTACGGTTGGATCAAAATCGTTATCTAAAGAACTGTTTACCAGTATCACTGTTGCAGGAAGAAGTTCAGGTAATTGGACGATGTTTTCAAGACTGGTAATTTGCCCGGATTGAATGCTTACTTCCTGTGCAGTAAAGGTTTCATAACCAGGTATTTTTAGTTCAATCTTATAAGTTCCTGGCGATAATTCCAATGTGGAAGGTGAAACAGCTTGTTCGTAGCGAATATCATTAATGTAAATATCTGCACCGGCAGGTGATGAAGATAGGATCAAAGTTCCATTGCCATCCAGATTTGAACGGCTCTCTATTGGGGTATCAGTTTCATGGAAAGAAGGCATATATCCTTGAACTGGCGCATGGCTCATGATGAGGGTCGTGGCGAGTAAGGTTAATATCAGCATAAGCGATCTTAATTTCTTGTTCATATAAACTTCCTTGGTGCGGAATTGGATAAGATTACAAAAAAAACAAAAAAGCACCTTTACCCATGGATGTTTGATGATAGCTTTCTTGTGGAGGATGCTTTTTAACCACCTGATAGCGTGGTTTCTAATAAATTGATTATTGATATATAAAATCTAACTCAAGTATAGAACAAAAAGAAAAAGCGATGAATTTTTCTGATAGACGAATTTCTAGCTTTGGAAAGATTGAGGATGGTAAAAAAATTAAAAAGTTTTGAGTTCGATTTTCAATAGAATTTACAGAAAATTAGCGAAAAGCTGCTTTTATTCTTCAGAATTAGTCGTGTTAGAAAAAATCTCATCTTTTCCCCCTTCAGATTTCTCTCACGGGGCAGGCCAGGGAATTTCCGCCGGTTCTGAATAGCCGTGTTTCTCCACCGTCAAAATCACCCCGCGTGAAGGCTCCGGGCAGCCGGCGTCATCCTGGACGGTGTAGCTGGTGGTGAACTGGTTGGGAAAAGAGACGGTCCACCACAGGTACGCGCCGTTCTGGCAGACCCAGGCCTCGATGAAGTAGCCGCGGTCTTTGTCCTCGGTCATGATCATCTGGTTCCAGGTGATGGTCACCTGGTTGCCGGAACGGCTGGCCTGGACGTTGCGCGGCGGCCCGTACATATTGGAGCCGATGCGCTGTAGATTAAGTTCGGTGTAATAGACAGTGGTGACATCGCCGCTCACATCCACCACCGAGGGCGCCACCCAGCAGAAATAATTGAGCTTATCGAATTTGACTTGCAGCCAGTTAGAGTAGCGGAAACGCCCGCGCACTGTGCCGGTATCACCCGCGTAGAGGTCGGCGGCGTGCAGATAGGCCGTGGAGGGGCCGTAGCGGCAGTGCGCCTGCTTGTTGACCACCACCGCCGGGAAGGCAAAGGTCGGTGAGGGACTGATGGTGGCGGTTGCGGTGATGGTGGGGGTCAGTGTGACGGTCGGTGTAAGAGTCAGTGTGGGGGTAAGGGTCTGGGTTGCGGTGGCTGTGACTGTGGGTGGGAGGGTTACCGTGGGCGGCAGCAGGGTTGGTGTGGCGGTGGGTGCCGCCGGGACCGGTGCGCACGCGCTGACGAACAGGCCGAAGGCCAGCCAAAGGAAGGGAATGAAACGCCGCATGATTCGATTGTATCACGCTGGATTTGGCGAGCAGTTTGCAGGGGGCTAACAGAATGGGATAGCTGCCTGTTGTTTGGTTTTGAATAAAATCGGGCCGTGTGCGCGGCTCGATGGTTGCTCATTCAAACGGAAACAACGCAGTATATTGGCTGTTATTTGAGGATAAACGGTAAGTAGGTATACATCATCGTTCTGTAAACGTAAGCTGCCCCTGCATAACTGGCTGAATTGTCGGCCTGGTCGCCGCCCACGCCCGCAGCGCTGCTGGCTTCACCATACGCTCCCACAACCACGTTGTCGCCGGAGATGGCTGCGCTGATGCCAAACAGGTCGCCTGCCCCGGTGTTGGAGGCTTTGAGGTAGTCCTGCTGGCTCCAGGTGTCACTGCTGCGCACAAAGACGTAAGCCGCTCCGGCATCGGTGGCTGAATTGTCAGCCTGGTTGCCGTCCACGCCGGTGGCGCTGCTGGCTTCTTTTATCGCCCCCACTACCAGTGTGTCGCCGGAGATGGCCACGCTGTTGCCAAACATATCATTTGCCCCAGTGTTGGAGGCCTTGAGATAGGCCTGCTGGCTCCAGGCGGTGCCGCTGCGCACAAAGACGTAAGCCGCTCCAGCATAACTGGCTGAGTTGTCGGCCTGGTTGCCGTCCACGCCGGCGGTGCTGCTGTCTTCACCATACGCTCCCGCCACCACGGTGTCGCCGGAGATGGCCACGGTGGTGCCAAAACTGTCGAAAGCCTCGGTGTTGGAAGCCTTGAGGTAAGCCTGCTGGCTCCAGGTTGCGCCGCTGCGCACAAAGACGTAAGCCGCTCCGGCATAACTGGCTGAATTGTCGGCCTGGTTGCTGCCCACGCTGGCTTCACCATACGCCCCGACCACCACGGAGTCGCCGGAGATGGCCACGCTGTTGCCAAAACCGTCGTTAGCCTCGGCGTTGGAGGCCTTGAGGTAGGCTTGTTGGCTCCAGGTGTCACCGCTGCGCGTGAAGACGTAAGCCGCCCCTGCAAAACTGGCCGAGTTGTCATTCTGGTTGCCGTCCACGCTGGCGGCACTGCTGGCTTCATTACGAGCTCCCACCACCACGGTGTCTCCGGAGATGTCAACGCTGGTGCCAAACCCGTCCTCTGCCTCTGTATTGGAGGCTTTGAGGTAGGCCTGCTGGCTCCAGGTGGTGCCGCTGCGCACAAAGACGTAAGCCGCCCCTGCAAAACTGGCCGAGTTGTCATTCTGGTTGCCGTTCACACCGGCGGCATTGCTGTCTTCATAAGGAGCGCCCACTACCACGGTGTCGCCGGAGATGGCCACGCTGTAACCGAACCCGTCCTCTGCCCCGGTGTTAGAGGCTTTGAGGTAGGCCTGCTGGCTCCAGGTGGTGCCGCTGCGCACAAATACATAGACCGCTCCGGATTGGGTGGCTGAATTGTTGGCCTGGTCGCCATCCACGCCGGTGGCGCTGCTGGCTTCATAGGGAGCGCCTACTACCACGGTATCGCCGGAGATGGCTACGCTGTAGCCAAACAGGTCATTTGCCCCGGTGTTGGAGGCCTTGAGATAGGGGCCGGATGCCATTTGTGCCTGGATGCTGCGCCATTCGGCAGCGCTCAGGCCGGTAGGGAGTTGGCCGGGGGCAATGTGTTGTCTTTGCTCCTGGGGCAACGTCTGTTCGCGCGGCGTGGCTGCCAGCACCTTTGGGGTTGGCACCGCGCTTATACAAACCAGCGCCAGCAAGGTTAGAATGAAGATGATCCGGTGATGCTGGGTTTGTTTCGATTTGTTGTGTTTCATCCAGATATCCTTTTTTTGAGCAAAAACAGGTTTGAATCATGCGTCGAATGGAGACACCTGACGTGCGGTGATGGACCCAAAGTAGAACGGCGCCGAATTCGCTCGCCGGACAAAACACAATCCTGAGCTGCACCGAGACTGGGAGGACGGCTACAGGCTGGATATTTTTGGTAAACTCGAGTGTTGGTTAAAACACTCATCCTGCCAGCCAAAAATTGTTACCCAAACGGAGATGTTGATTATACCCTCCATTTGTTTTGGCTGCAGATCATTTCTTCCCGGCACTCTGGCGATTGCTGCTTTGTCTGGCTCTGGGTTGGCCAACGCCGTCATTGCGATGATATTTGTGAACAGGCCGGAGGCCAGCCAGGCAAGAGAATTGATCTGCCTCAGGGGTAGATTGCATTTCACCGAACGCGGCGCGCAGTTTGCAGGGGACATACAAAACAAGATGGGATGCGATTGGAAGCAAGCTTTTAAATGAAGGCTGCTGCTAATGAGCTATGCTATAATCTTGCTTAGATTATCCCGCGGTTTTTAAATGGAATCATTTTTTGTTGGCCACTCTTTCTCGTGCTTGCTCTTGATCGAGTAAGTACCTAATTGGTATAGAGCGAGAAAAGAAGGGTGCACTATTTTTTTCTTTAAAAATCTCCAGGGCAGCCAAGATTACCAATGATTAAAACAAAGGAATACAACCATGTCACTTCGTACCGCGCAAACTCCGTGGGAAAAATGGCTGCTCAGGTTGGCAGCATTTCTTTTTGCTGTATTATGGATGGCCGGGTTAAGCTCCAGTGTTAGCGCAAATGTCACTGGTATCCTGGGAAGCAATCAAATTAACTTGTGCGAAGAAAAGACATACACCTATTCATTTAAAAATACGTCGGGCAAATCGCTGGCAAGCCTTGAACCTGCGCTTGATCTTTCTTCTCTGACCGGTTTTGCGTATGTTCCCGGGTCTGCTTCCTTGAAAATCGATTCTGCGATGCCTTTCTGCCAGGCGGATCCGGTGGCAGAAAACGGCGAACTGGTCTGGCGGATTGATCCCCTCTGCAGCCAGACTTTGCTTTTGGATGACAGTGAAACATTGAATGTGCAATTCAATTTGAAAACAGGTTGTAATGCCGCAGGCGGAACCTTGAAAGCGCATCTGGATTATGTCACGGCAGATGGATCGGGTACGTCTCTTTCCAGCGCGGTGGACGCGTTTTCTATCCAGGTTTTACCCGGCAGGTTGAGTATCACGAAATCACCGAATGTGATTCCGCAGGAAATTGGTCAGGAGGTCACCTGGACGCTGACCGTTGAAAATACAGGTTTGGGCACGGTAAAAAATATCGTGCTCAAAGATGCGTTGGGAGATGGACTGCAATTTGTAAGCGCTGGGTCAAATGGGGTAAATAATGGCCAGATAACCACCTGGAGTAAAGCTGAAATTCCTGCATTAGCCTCTCTTGACCCGGGCGACCAGGTAAGTGTGCAAATTACAGCGCGGGTTGTGGGCAGCCAGGATTTGCAAAACAATGCGGATGCACGTTGGGGGTGCGAAACTGCCGAAGCAGCTGCCTGCCAGAATACCGAAACCGATGGAGGAACAGCTTACGCCTCTGTTGAAACAATTATCAAGACCCCTTTGTTGAATTTTACCCCGCCTGATATTGATCTGGCGTATTGCCAGGATGAAAAGCCGGTTGCTTATACTGTTACCAATGTGGGAGATGGGCCTGCCAGCAATATCCGTCTTTATGTGGATTTGAGTCCCTTTACCGTTGAGGATGTCTCGGCTGGGGCGGTATATAACAGCGCTGAAAAACGGTTTGAACTGGCCGATCCCATTGCGAGCGGGGGCGCTTATGCGTTGAGTTTCTCTTTGCACCACGACCAGTGGTGTGGAATCAACCTTGCGAACACAAAATTAACCTGGAAACCGATCTATGAGGACAACCGCGGAACCAGCTATGCTGTGCCTGTTGAGATGTTTTCCGTTATCCCACCCCTGAATACGCCAAAAATTGAACTGGCATTAAGCGGCGCCCCACAATTAATCCCTATCGGCGGCACAGTGACTTATTCGGTAACCTCTGAGCAGACCGGAGTGATCTCCTGTGCCTCGGGTACTTGCGGGCCAGTCTCGGTGATGGATACGGTGCCGGCTGGTTTGACCGTTGTTGATGCGGGGGGCGGGGTATGGGTGCCTGGCACGGGTGGAACGGGCGGTACGGTTACCTGGACGTATACACCGCCTGCAAAATTGAATACAACCCTGACCCTGCAACTGCCCGGAGAGGAAAGCAGTGCGGCATATTGCGGCCAGTCTTTTACCAATTCAATTTCGGCTTCTGCAAATGACTGCTGCGGTTGTTCAAAGAGCGCTGCTGCATCTCAAACTACCGCGATTACTTGTGAAAAGGGGCTGGCTGCGGCAAGAACGGTTGCTCCCGTTGTGTGTGAGAATTGCAGTGACCTGACCTATACCAACACCTATACTTTCGATGGGGGGAGTGCAGTAGTATTATCCGACCTTGTCTTTGAGGATTTTGCCGAACGCGAACAAGCGTACAATAACGGGTTGGAAGTGACTTTAAATAGCAGCAATATTACGGGATGCGTTAGTGTCACAGACACGACCTCCGGCAGCGCCGGTAGTTTGCGATTGGATTTTTCAGGCTGTGCGGCTGCTTCGCTTGCCAATCAAACGCTCACGATTGCTTACCCATTAAGCCATGCCGATTCAGGCATTCCGGCATGCCAGGACTCTGAATTTCTTTCGTGGTCGGCGCTGCTGCGTACGGGGGATGTCATTGCGCGCCAGGCAGCCCCTGTGAATGTGCAAGCTCCGGCGATGGCGGTGGAAATCAACGGCCTGGGGGAAACAATCTCTAAGGGAGAGACCAAAGCCGTTACGGTGACATTAACGCAGACCTCATCCGACGCGGATCCCAGGGATGTAAAATTTAAATTGTCTGGTCTCAATTATGCAATACCCGACCCGGCCGGTGTAATTTGCAGTGGTGCTGTTTCACCGGATAGCTGCACTCCTGCCATTGTTGGCGATGATTATGTCTGGACATTCAATGACCGTTTCACGGCAGCCGGGCAGGATGCCGTCTTCACACTGGATGTCAAAAAAAGATGCACTGTTTCGTCCGCCCTGACTGCAACCGCGTATTATGATGACCAATGCGGCGATGATGGAACCCCCGATGAACGTTGTTCAGCGGTTGATACCCAACAACCGCTGCTGCTCGGTGGCGATGTGCATGTGGAGGTTGAACCGGAAATTTTTTATGCAAATACCAACCAGGCGGAGTGGACAATCTACCTGACTAACCGCGGTTCTGGAACAGCCTATAACGTCTGGTTGGACGGCATTTTGGGGAGCGGCCTGGATTACGTTTCGGCGGTTGTCGATGACATGACCGGGGTTACCGTTACGGGGGATCAAGACCATGAAGGAAGTGCGATCAATGGTGCTACCGTGGCGATTGCTGATATGGCCGCCGGAGAAAGGCGCCAAATCACCTATACCGCTGACTTGATTGGTGCCCAAAATCTCACCCTGGATGTGGCTGCTGCTTATGACGCATTCGGCGTCTCCTGCCAATTGCCAACTACCGATACTTCAACCGTGCTTATCGGCGAATCGGAATTGGTAGCAAGTTTCTCGGTTGCTTCTTCGATTGATGCAGGAAGCAGTCCTACTGCAACGGTCACCCTGAGGAACGCCGGCCAGACAACTGCTTACAATTCTCAACTCACGGCCACCCTTCCGGCAGGATTGCTTTATACATCCGGCTCAACACGCTGGCGTTTGAACAGCGGTGCCTGGAATGGGCCGCACGTTGATTACGATCCCAATCCTGCCGTTTCTCCATTGGTATGGACAAAAAGCGAAATACCTGGACTGGCGGTCTTGAATCCGGGGGATACAATAGAAATAGAATTCGACCTGTTTGCCGGCTGTTCGTTTATGGGCGGGGATGTTGTGCTGAGCACGCAATATGAAACTCCGAGTGGGGCTATAATTTCCACTTTTGGCTCTGTTTTCAATACGGTTTTTAACGAGCCGGAAATTAATATAGATATCACCGGGGCAGACCAGCCTGTTGGCGCCGGGGATCCGGTTGAATGGACAATCACTGTGAAAAACCAGGGCAGTTATACCCTGCCGGTGGTTTGGGCGCAGGCTGATTTGGGCTCCGCATTCACTTATTCGAGTTCGACAGGCGATCTAAATTATACTGGTGATAATGGCACTCCCAATGGGCAGGTGGTAACCTGGGAAATCCAAAATATTGGCGCGAATGCGACGGCAACCCTGAAATTAACCGCTGTCTCAGCCGCGGCGTGCAGTTCGGATCTGGAAACCGGGGTTTCTGCCTGGTGGGGGCTAGGACCTGCCGATGGTTCCTCTGCCACAAAACCGGGTGAAGATGAGCAGGGTAATGGTTTATGCTTGAACCCTTCCGCGTTTGTGGACAGCCGGACCGAGACTCGCGAGCCTTTGATCGGGTTTAAGACACCCGTGATTAGCCCGGCGACAGTCAATTATTATGGTGATTCAACCGTGGTACAGGTGGCGGTCGAGAACACCGGTCCAGCCGATGCGTCGGATACTGATATGGTGGTTACCCTCCCGAATGGTTTAAGCTATAACGCAGGTTCGAGCATAACCAGTATTGGGAGTACCGGTGGCCCGGCCAGTGACCCAAGCATAAGCGCAGGTGGAAATATCCTGACGTATTACAACATATCTGAGGATGCCTCTGGTAAAGCCAGCAATATTTTTGATCTTGTTGAGGCGGATGGCGGCAGCGATACAGGTGTATTGGAATTTGGCCTTCAGTCAGCTTGCCCACAGAAGCAGGCAGAGATCGGTATTGTGTTCAAATATTACGATGCCTGCGGCGATACGCAATATAGCAGGTCAACTAGCGCGTCATTGGCGGTTTTAACGCCTGAGTTGGCGGTTACCCAGACTTTCCCGGAATATTTATCTCCAACCATCAGCGCGAGCGGCGTGATTCGAGTCACCAATACCGGCACTGCTGCCGGCGGCGGCAGTACGAACGAGCATTTCAAAGTGACCGAAATCCTGCCGTCTGGGTTGGCTTATCAGGCAGGCAGCACAAAATGGCGGCTTGTTGGCGGCGAATGGCACGGCCCGGATGCCCAATATGATCCGCTGGTCACAGGCAACACCCTGGAATGGTCTGAGCAGCAGCTCATTACACCGGACCTTTTACCACCGAATGCCAGCCTGGAGATTTCATTTGCAGTTGTTCCCGAGGCCAGTTTTAGCGGCGGCGACCTGAAGGCTTCGGCAGCGCTCGAGGTGGATAACCAATCTTGCACCATTTCTTCTGCGGTACACAGTTTTAACCTGAAAACCAAACCTACCGCCGCGGTCGCGATTGATTCCGTCACGCCCGCCGAGACGGTTGCCGGTGAGCCGTACATAGTTCAAGTGACTGTCAGCGGCAGCCAGGGCACTCCAACTGGAACCGTTGCGGTCGGTGATGGCAGTGCGGCCTGCGACATCACGCTGGCGAGCGGCAGCGGATCTTGCAGCCTGACCTCCACTACCGCCGGTACAAAGACCATCACTGCGGCTTACAGCGGTGACGCGGTCTATTCCGGAAATTCAACATCGCAGGCCCATACCGTCAACCCGGCGGATACGGTTGTACAGATTTCGACGGTCAATCCATCACCCAGCCTGGTGGGAGAGCCTTATTGGGCCAGCTTTACACTCCAATCAGTATTGCCCGGCACGCTGACCCCTACCGGTGGGGATGTGACTGTGACGGACGGCGCCGGGGCAAGCTGTACGGCTGCGCTGGTGAACGGCAGCGGATCGTGCGCGCTCACCTCAACCAGCGGCGGCGCAAAGACCCTGGCGGCCAGCTATGCGGGCACGAGCGACTTTAACCCCAGCAGCAGTTCCGGAACTGTTCACCAGGTCAACCCGGCGGATACGGTGGTAACCATTTCTACCATTTCACCGGAACCCTCTGCAAAAGATGCGCTTTATAACGTGGCGGTTAGTGTGACAGCCGCCTTGCCTTCGACCGCCACGCCTGGCGGCAATGTGCTGGTGGATGACGGCGAGGGCAATACTTGCTCGATCACGCTTTCAGGCGGCAGCGGATCGTGTGACCTGATTTCGACTACGGCGGGCAGCAAAACAATTACTGCCAGTTTTATCGCCTCAAGCGATTTTCATGGCAGTACGGCTGTGGCAAACCATGTTGTGGCATCTCTACCCGATCGTTTACTGCTCAGCCGGGTTTCGGTTTCAACCTTACAAACAGTGGTTGGCGTACTCAGCACAAATGGCGGCGAATCGCCTTATACCTATTCGTTAGAAACCAGCGGAACAACCTGTGATCTTGTCAACGGCGCCGGGAACAGCGCTTTTGCCATAAACAACGATCAACTGGAGCGCTTACCTGCTGCGGTGATCGGCGATTACCCGGTCTGCATCCAGGTGAAAGATGCCCTGGGAAGCACCTTCCAAAAGGCGTATACCATTACGATCACCGCACAGCCTTCCAACCTGGTGCTGAGCGGCAGCCAGGTTACCACCGCAGAGCAGATTGTTGGCCTGTTCTCTTTGAGCGGCGGCCAGCCGCCCTTCACCTATACCCTGGAAACCAGCGGCGCTCAATGTGATGCATCCAATGGCGCGGGCAACGCCTTGTTTACAGTTTTAGACCGGGCGCTAATCCGTAATAGCACAACGCTTGCAGGGATGTATTCGATTTGCGCCCAGGCCGCAGACCAAAATGGGGAGAGCACGCAGCAATCCTTTACCATCACGGTGGCCGATGTCCCCGTGCCGCCGGTGCTGTCTCCCAAAATTTCGTTGACAGGCTCAACGTTGATCGATGGGGATGGGACGGGTACAGTGGTTGGCTCTTTTAGCAGCACCATTGCTGAGACGTTCTTTACATTGATCGATGGAACCGTATTGAGTGATACGGCCCTGTTTTCCATCGTGGACGGCCAGTTAATCTTCCACGGCAGCGCCGATATCCATGCGCAGCCGGTTTATCTGCTGCGCGCAATGGGTACTGCACCGGGCGGTTTAACAGACACGATCGATATTCTGATCACCGTGAAAGGGAATGGACAGCTTGTGGGAGCGATTGGCCAACCGGATATGGTAGAGGTCGTTTCTGGCCAAACGGTCCGGATAGATGTTACCGCCAATGATTCCTGGTCGGAGGGCGCCAGCCGTTGGGATACACTGGAGATTGTGACCCTGCCGCAGCACGGCACTGCCGCCAACGGCAGTATGATTTATACCGCCAATGCCAGCTATACCGGCCCGGATGCGCTGGTTTACCGTGCTTGCGATAATTTGGATAACTGTGTTGTGGCCGCTGTGTCGATCACTGTCTTACCCAGGCCGGATATCGAAGACTTCCCGGCGCTGCCCCAGACCGGTTTTCCGCAAGGCGTGGTGACTGAAATCGGCCCGCGCCCGCAGTCCCAGTATTTTGACCTGAACTTGCCGGTTACCAACCGGTTTGAAGGGCTTGTCCCGGCGCAAGCGGCAGATATGCTGCTGGAGATTCCGCGATTGAAGCTTAACACGGACGTGGTCGGTGTGCCGCTTGCGCAGAATGGTTGGAATGTGAGCTGGTTAGGCTCCTCGATTGGCTGGCTGGAGGGCAGCGCCTTCCCAACCTGGCAGGGGAATTCGGTCTTGACCGCCCATGTGGTGGATTCCAATGGTCTGCCCGGGCCGTTTATGCGTCTGAATGATCTGCGCTGGGGGGATGAAATTATCCTCCGCGCCTGGGGAGAGACGTATGTGTACCAGGTGCGCAGCGTTGAGACGGTAAAACCCGATCAGCATGGGGTGTTTTCGCATCAAGATAAATCCTGGCTCACCCTGATGACCTGTGCCGGGTATGATGAAAAACAAGCAGCGTACCGCTACCGCGTTTTAGTTAAGGCGGTGCTGGTGCGGGTGGAGTAAAGAGCGAAATATCTCTCGTTCGCGGGAACTGCGCCGGCTGTTGGGGGAAAATTGGCGCACGTAGGGGGAGAGACGCCGGGACAGGTGCGCACGCGCTGGTGAGCTGGCCGGAGTATGCCCGCAGTTTGCAGAGGGCTAACAGAATGGGATAGCCGGCTGTCATTTTGCGGGTCAATTTGGGTTGCCATTTTGCTTATCCTGTGTATAATATATATTATAAGAAGTATTATATATCTTATATACTCCCCACCCCTATCCTGTTTAATTTTATATTTTTACCTATCTGTCTGGTTCCCGTTACAGTTTCTACCTTTATCCGTGTCTAGAACGTGCGCTTCGGTTGGCTATCGCTGGTAATTCGTCGAGCAGTGTTGTGCTGTTCGCCTCCGATTTACAAATCACTTTATCGAGGAGATGCCATGAACAAGAAACGTTTGATCGGGCTCGTGTTGATGATCGTGCTGATGATTTCGCTGTTTGGCTGTGCTGCCCCGGCTGCACAGGAACCCGCAGCGGTTGAACCAGCCAATAGTGAAGCCCCGGCTGCCGAGGAAGCCCCCGCGGCGGAAGAAGCTGCCCCCGCGGAACTGCCGAGCATTGTGGTCGCCAGCAACCTGGACGAGGTTGTCTCGTTGGACCCCGCCTATGCGTATGAGTATCACAACCTGGTGGTACATAACTCCACCTATGATACGCTGGTGGAAAGCCGCCCGGAAAACTACAATGAAATTTCTCCCCGCCTGGCCAAAAGCTGGGAGGTTTCTCCGGATGCGACCAGCATCACCTTCTACCTCGACCCGGCCGCCAAGTTCGCCTCTGGCAACCCGGTCACCGCGGACGATGTGGTCTTCTCCTTCAAGCGTTTGAAGAACGTCAAGGGCAATCCTTCTTTCTACATGGATCTGCTCAAAGACGTGGTTGCCATTGATGCACAAACTGTCAAAGTGGAACTGACTGAACCTTCGATTGCCTTTTTGAGCATCTGCACCACCCCGGCCACCAGCATTTTGGACAGCAAACTGGCCAAAGAGCACGGTGCGACCGATGCCGAAGATGCCGACCAGACCGACACCGCGAAAGATTGGCTGGATCAGAATTCCGCCGGCTCTGGCCCCTTCATCCTGACCAAGTGGGAACCCAAGGTGGAAATCGTTCTGCAGGCCAACCCCAATTACTGGCGCGGCGCTCCCAAGATTTCCCAGGTCATTATTAAGCACATTGCCGACCCAACCACTGCGCTGCAGATGCTGGAACGTGGAGATGTGGATATTGACTTCGTGCTGGATGTGGATTTGATTGACCAGGCCAAGGCCAACCCGGATATCACCGTGCTGGTTTCTCCGGCTTTGAACATGAACTACCTGGCCATGACCTCCAATCCGGCCCTTTCCAAAGAGCTGGCAGACAAGCGCGTTCGCCAGGCGATTGAATACGCGATTGATTTTGACGGTCTGATGCAGGCCATTTTCAAGGGCTATGCCACCCGCGCCCCCAGCATTATCCCGGTGGGCATTACCGGTGTGGATCCTTCTCTCACCCGCACCCGCGACCTGGAAAAATCCAAGGCGCTGCTGGCTGAGGCTGGTTACCCGGATGGGTTTGAAATTGCCTTCTCCTATGCCTCGAATCCCACCCGTGAAATTGTGGCCGCCAAACTGAAGGCCGACCTGGCGGAAGTGGGCATTACCCTCAATCTCAATCCGATGGAAGAATCGATCTACCTGTCGGATTTGAAGGCGCACAAAATCCCGATGGGCTTTGGCGGTTGGGGTCCCGATTACCTGGATGTGACCATGTGGACCGACTACTTTGCGATGGCTGGCCGCGGTATCTCCGGTCGTGTTGAATACGACAATCCCGCTGCCACCGACCTGGCCAAGGCCATCCAGACTGAACTTGACCCGGCCAAGCGCGAGCAGATGGTGAAAGACCTGCAGGCGATCTTAATGGACGATGCTGCCATCATCATGCTGTACCAGGCTCAGGCCATGCATGCGTATGCTTCTTCGATTAAGGGATTGGTTTACCACCCCGTTTATACCGTCAACTTTGTTGATTTGAGTAAGTAATATCCTCAGGGTCCTGGGTGTGGTTGACCGCATTCAGGACCCTTTTTTTGAAATTGCAGTTGGTTCCAGAACCGCCGCGGCATTGCGGCGCTATCTACCGCCACTGGAGCAATGATTCATGAACCTTTCCGGATATCTTATCCGCCGCTTATTGTTAATGATCCCGATGCTGATTGGGGTCACGCTGCTTGTTTTCATCACCACGCATCTTGTTCCAACGAACCCCATCCTGGTCATTGTTGGCGAAAAAGGGATGGATAACCCCAAGGTTGTCCAGGCTGCAACAGAAAAATGGGGGCTGGATAAACCGCTGGCTGAGCAGTACTTTATTTACTTGAAAAACCTCGCCTCGGGAGATTTTGGTGTTTCATTTAAAACCAAACGCCCGGTTGGCGCTGACTTAATGGAATTTTTGCCCGCCACCATCGAATTAGCGATTGGCTCGATGATATTTGCCATCTTGATTGGCCTGCCGCTGGGCATCCTGGCAGCCATCAAGCGCGGAAGCTGGCTGGATCACCTCAGCCGCCTGGTCTCGCTGCTGGGCGCATCCATGCCGCCCTTTTGGTCCGGCCTGATTGTGCTTTTCCTGTTCTATTACAAGCTGCCCATCTTTCCCGGCCCTGGCCGCCTGGATTCGCGGATTACCATGCCCGAGCCGATCACCGGTCTGCTGGTTTTCGACTCGTTGATTACCGGTAATTGGCCGATCTTTTGGAATGCGCTCCATCACCTGGTGCTGCCGTCCATTGTGCTGGGCTGGTTCACCCTGGCGTTGATCTGCCGCATCACCCGTTCGGCCATGATCGAGGTGATGTCGATGGATTATATTCGCACTGCGCGCGGCAAGGGGCTGGCAGAAAAGATGGTCATCTTCCGGCACGCCATTCAAAATGCCTTAATTCCCGTGGTGACGGTGATGGGCCTGGCTTTTGCGAGTGAATTGAGCGGCGCCATCATGACCGAAACGATCTTTGCCTGGCCGGGCATTGGGCGTTATGCGGTGCAATCGGCAGTGAACCTGGATTATCCTGCCTTGATGGGGGTGACCCTGCTGATTGCTTTTATTTATATGCTGGCCAATCTGGTGGTCGATGTGACCTACGGCCTGATCGATCCGCGCATTCGGGAGCAGTGAGATGAAGATTAAAAAAATGTTTTTCGAATCAAATGATCCCGCTATGCGCTCGCTGCGGACGCTGCTCAACAACCGCATGGCCGTCCTCGGCCTGACGGTGATTATGGCGTGGGTATTGATTGCCGTCTTCTCGCCAGTGATTGCACCGTACGGCCCGCTGGAGCAGAACATCAACGACCGCATGCTTGCGCCAAATGCTGCGCACTGGTTTGGCACCGATGAATTGGGGCGCGATGTGTTTACCCGCGTCTTGTACGGGGCGCGCATTTCACTGCCGGTGGGCTTGATTGTGATCTCGATCTCGATTGTGGTCGGTTCGCTGGTGGGAGCGGTCGCCGGTTACCTGGGCGGCGTGTTTGACCTGGTGGCCATGCGCCTGGCGGATATCACCCTGGCGTTTCCCTCCATCGTTCTGGCGCTGGCGATTGCTGCCGTGCTTGGCCCGGGGTTGACCAACGCCGTCATTGCGATGGCGCTGGTGAGCTGGCCGGAATACGCCCGCCTGATGCGCGGGCAGGTGCTCAGCATCCGTAATAATGAATACATCCACGCGGCGGAGATGGTTGGGGCTTCAAACAGCCGGATTCTTTTCAAGCATATCTTACCCAACACCTTTGGCCCCATCCTGGTCAAAGCTTCGCTGGATGCAGGCAGCTCGATCCTCAACATCGCTGCGTTGAGCTTCATTGGCCTGGGGGCGGTTCCGCCTACCCCGGAATGGGGCGCAATGATCTCGGTCGGCCGGTTTAAGTTTTACAACTGGTGGCTGACCAGCTTCCCCGGCCTGGCCATTCTGACGGTGGTGCTTGGCTTCAACTTCTTTGGCGACGGTGTGCGCGACGCCTTTGATCCCAAGATCGCCTCACGCGAGTAATATGGAAAAGCGCTGAGCCAACGCCCAGCGCTTTTTTTTATGGGGAATGGGGGAATTTACTTTGCATCGTCCGCCGGGGGCAGCCGGATTGCGCAGCGGGTGCAGAGCAACCAGCAGGGACTGGACGATGGGCTGTACTACTTCCTGACGGATCACCTCGGCAGCACGGCGATTACGCTGGACAACACGGGCGATAAAGTCTCCGAACTGCGCTATGATGCTTGGGGCGAGACACGCTATAATAGCGGTACGACACCAACCCGCCGCCAATACACCGGGCAGTTAGCGGCAGAGGCTGGCCTGTACTTTTACAATGCAAGATATTTTGACCCTCAATTAGGGCGATGGATTCAACCAGATAGTCTTGTGCCAATAGAATCACAGGGCTTGCAAGCGTGGGATCGTTTTGCTTACACAAACAATAATCCAGCAAAATATACCGATCCGTCAGGTCATGACGTGGGCTGTAGCGGACAAGATGCTTCGGAATGTGGTGCGGCAACTGTAAGTCCGACAGGGTTTGTAGATTATTACGGCATAGAAAACCCCGCTGCTGCGCTTGATGCTGCTAGCCAATGGTATAAAACCCATCCAAACTATGACATTTATCAAGATTCAAATGTGTGGACATCAAGTAATGGGTATCTGATACCAAAACCAGAGTACGAAATATTGGTTTTTTGGTATGGTGTTGAGAAGGCAAGAAATGGCCAGACAACACAATTAATATCTCAAATGGATGCACAAGCTGTAAGTTTTGCATCTATGGGGGGTACATATGTCCTGAAGAATAGCAACTCAGAAGTGGTGTATGTGGGCAGAACTAATGATTTAAGTCGCAGAGAATTAGAACATTACCGTTCTGATAGTAAAGGGTATCTTAAATTTGAAATCGATTGGCGAACGGATAGTTATGCTGTTCAACGTGGGCGGGAACAACAGCTTTTTGACTATTACAAGCCACCATTAAACAAAATAAAACCAATTAACGATCGAAATCCCAATAAGGGTGTTTATATTTATGCGGCTAGCAATTATGATAATGATTTACCTTAAGATTAAGAGGATAATATGAAAAAAAGTAAAACTGGATACCATGAAGGACAATGGTTTTTGGTTCCTTTGTTTAATGGTGGGTATGCACTAGGCGTAATAGTAAGGGGAGATTCCACGACACACGGAGGACTTGGTTATTTTTTTGGACCCAAGTTAGTTGAAATTCCTGATGAAACCATAATTTGGAGCAAAAAAGCTGAAGATGCTATTTTTATTGGTTGGTTTAGTGATATTGGTATAAAAAAAGGAGAGTGGTTACTTATACCTAGTTCAAAACTTTTTTCTAGAAAGGATTGGCCTGTTCCTGTTTTTCGTAAAATTGATCTTATTAATCCTGAGAGATGTTATAAAGTAATTTATGACCAAGATGTTGCTGGTTCGGGAGAAAAAAAAACATATAGTATGGAAAGGGCTAAACCTGAGGAAATAAAAAATTTACTTGATGATGGAGTATACGGTTATAAAGCACTTCAAATTGTTTTAACAGAATTATTGAGATAGATGTAAAGAAAAAAATCACATTATCTGTTTCCCGTTGGTTTCAAACGATTATTTTGGATTACCCGATTAAACAACCTTTTTTCTGTAAATTACGAGACAGAAGTATCTAAAGTTCTTTAATAATTTAATGACTTACTCGTACAAAGCTACACCTACGACCCGCTGACAGGCAACCTGGCCAGCAAAGCCGGGCAGACCCTGGCCTACAGCGACCCCAACCACAAGCATGCAGCCACGGGCATGGGAGCCAACACCTACGCCTACAGTGCCAACGGTCGCGATCTTTGCACCCCCGAACCGCGCAGCGGTGAGAGGGGGAATATGATTTCGCGCACGGTGGGCGGCCAGACCTACACCCTGGAATACGACGCAGAAAACCGCCTGGTGAGCCTGGCGGGGGGCGGGATGAGCGCAAGTTGCAGGGTGCGGTGATGCTGCACAGGAAATGACGCAGTGTCACATCGCCCTACCCTTTCGGAAAATCAGTTTGTTGGCCACAGATTCTGTCGACTGACAACTGGCAACATCTCATCACTCCCTACGGTACACTCATCACTTTTTCCTCTGTGCCCTCTGCGCCTCTGTGGTGAAAAAGAAAGGTTCAGGTTGCAGGTATCAGACGTCAGCGATCAGCTTTCAGCTCCAAAAAAGTCCTCTGTGCCCTCTGTGTCTCTGTGGTGAACAAATAGGGAACGAGGATTCGAATATCATCCCCCCTTGCGGGGACGCGCGGGCGATTTAAAGCAAAAAGCTAACGGCTGTGAGCTATTAGCTTTTAGTGGCGGGGAGGGCGGGCGTGGCGATAACCGCTACAACTGCGAGAAGATATTCTTCCCGAGTTCCATCGAGGAAATTTTGCTACAGCTTGAGCATAAGTTTTCGAATGTGTTGATTGAACCGGCCTCGGAAGCCTAAACCCCTTTAGGCTAATAATTACGTGTCTTCTGTATTTCCAGCAGAGGACATTTTCTTTTAATTGCCTCGGTCATTTCGAATCCAAGTTGAAATGATAGGAGGCAATTTGTGTTTTGATATCAAGTTTTTCGATGATCTGTTCCCACCTGAATTTGCAGGTTATACGGCTCCGAAAGGTTACCTGTGGAAGGTTGTTTATGACCCAACACGCAATGGGGAAGAACCTGGCCTTTTCTACGGCAGCCTGTTTCGCCTATTAGATATCCTTCCGAAAAAAGACGAAATTTCTCCCTGGCCGGAAAGAATTGTTTTCGAGAATATTCAAACCGGCCAGCAATTGAGCTTCATCGAGGGACAGCCGGTGTATCTAAACTTACCGGAAGAAGTTCTCAAACGGCGGCTCAGAAATCGGAAGGACAAGAGTATTCATATCCTCCCAAGCCAGCAGGCCTGTTTGTTCACGGCGATGGGATGTAGAGGCGAGTGATGCGTGACTTCATCCTGATTCGAGAGAAAGATGTCACAGGCCGTTCAGGTACTGGGGTGGTAGCAGAAGGCGCGATTTTTCAAGATGGACAGGCTGTGTTGAAGTGGCTAAGGGAGCCCTTTGCGCTGGGTATCTTTACCTCAATCGAAGAGCTGCTCTCGGTTCACGGTCACGAAGGAAATACATACGTTCAGTTCACGGACAAACAACCAGCAATAGAAACAGAACAATAACGAGATAAAACCACAAGGAGGATCCAATGGCAGCAAGAATTATTACTATCAGCAATCAGAAGGGGGGAGTTGGCAAGACCACTACATCCGTCAACCTGGCGGCGTATCTGGCACAGCACGGCAGCCGGGTGCTGCTCATCGATCTGGACCCACAGGGACAATGCGCTACCAGTCTGGGCATGGACCCAGAACAAGGTGCGTTTTACCTGCTGATGATCACCCAAAGCAGCCCACACGAAGTGGCCTTCGTGAAGAAATACGTGCGCGAAACCGGGCGG
This sequence comes from Chloroflexota bacterium, assembly GCA_029265085.1. The sequence continues at coordinate 22,993 of JAJUJY010000007.1, read as the reverse complement.
GGTAACCTGTTCCTCGTTCCCGGCAATCAAGCCACCGGCCAGGCGCAGTCGAGCATTCAGGACAAACCCATCTCCTATCTGAAGGAAGTCGTCCGGACGTTCGCTCGTGAAGGTATGGACTATATCATTTTTGACACCTCCCCATCTGTGGGTGGTCTCCAGGAGCGGGCGATCTGGGCAGCCGACCTGGTGATCATCCCCTGCGCAACGGAATTCGCCTCACTGGAGGCAGTTGGCAACACCATTATGACCCTACACGCGCTGCAAAAAGAACGCGCCTGGTCGGGAGGACTACTTGGTATCTTGCCCACCTTCTATGATGACAAGACGCGCGAATCGCGCAACTCCCTTGCGGATCTCAAACGCGATTTCGGAGACAAGGTATTGCCTACAATCCACGCTGCTACTGTGCTACGGGAATGCTGGTCAGTTGGTAAAACAATCTTCGAGTATGCGCCAGATTCCAGGGCAGCTCAAGAATATGAAACCTTTGCCAGCCTGGTTCGCAAGTATTAGGTGCGATGATGCCAAGACGAGACGCTTTTTCCATGTTGCGCAGTACGGGGTCAGAGCCTGCTGCTGTGCCGGACACTTCCCATCCTGACATATACCCGGAGGCGAAAGAAAGCGCGCCCGGTATCCGGCCGCTCGATTTTATCCCTGCCGCCGAACCGCGCAAACGGCGCGAGCGTAGTTGGGAGCAGGCGCGGCGGGCGGAAATTGCCACCTATCGCGGGATACCGCCGGAGACTCACCAGACGTTGATCCGCATCGCTAATGCTTTAGGCGTTCCGGTGGATGAGGTCGCGCGGGCTTTTCTCGAATACAGCCTGGGCCAACACGAAGCCGGTAAACTCATCCTATCCCCATATCCCAAAGCCCAACGCATGACCCTTTTCCCGGAAGGCAGCCAGGCGCAGATTACCGCGGCAAGCAAATGGATGCAACAGGCTTTCCCGGCTAAACCGTCTCGCCCAAAAGATAAGAAAGGGAAGATACCAAAAAGGTGGGAGGCCAGAGTGACCTATCGCATCCCGGCCGGGCTGAAGGCTGAGATCAAGCAGGTTGCCAGCGATCATTTCGTTGGTGTGGGCGAGCTGGTGCTGTTCCTTTTCCTCCACGCGCTAAAAGCGTTTGAAGAGCAACGCCTACAGCTTCAACCACGGCCCAAGCTTATCGGAAAGACCCTTTTCCAGGACTGCGAATGAAAGCAATTACGGTGAGCAAGGAAAACTGCAATGATTTCAGCGGAGGAAAAAACACGTCAACCATGCCGCTGACGTGACGCTGACGTATGGTTGACGTACTGGTTGACGCTGCCGCTGACGTAGTTGCTGACGTTGATCACATAGAAAAGGCGCAGAGAGACTTGATCGAGCAGATAGGTGGAATAGATTATCTCGACGCTTTTCCCTCTCAAAAGGCTTCTCGGCGCAATTCCATAAATGCGAATTTATGGGTGAAAAGGACTGCACAATGACGTTCGTCTCAGACCATTTTGATACTCCACAGAAAATCTGGGACTGGATTCTCTCGAATCTGCAACATGAAATGCCGCGCACATGGTTCGAGACCTGGGTGAAACCGGCTGTTCCACTCTCGCTTGCGGATGGTGTTTTCAAGTTAGGCTGCTTCAACCAGTACACCATTGACTGGCTCAGCAGCCGTTTGAAAGCGATGATTGAACGACAGTTATGGGGCATGCTCAACCAGCCGGTTGAACTGGCGTTTGTGCTGCTCGCAACCGGGCAGGTAGAAGACAAGAACCAGGATGATGATTCTGAACCAGGCTCGGTTGGTTTTCGCTCCGATGATGATACCTACGAACCGGTGTACGCATCCTTACGCGATATGCTCTTACAGCCGGAGCGGGTTGTGAAAATGCCGGTGTACTTTCTGCGCTGGCTGCCTTACGTAGGATCCCGGACGATTTTTGAGGTAATCGGAATCTGGCAGGAATACTATCTGTCCAGTCGAGGGAAGCAACCTTCCGGCGGTGAGAAAGTCGCCACGCGGATCGAGAACGTCTGCCGGTGGGCGGGCGTCAGCCGGGCGCAGTTGTTCCGCGATTTTGGGCCTGGCAGCTTGCTGGATTGGTTCGTGGGCAAGATCGAAACGGATCATGAACGAGACCGCCAGACAGGAAGATCTAAGAAATCGGCGAACAAGTATGTCCTCTATGGTATTCCCCTCACGCCTGGTGATGCGCAAGATTTGGGCGCGTACCTGCGTGCAAAGGATATTCAACACGATCCCGCCAATGCCCTTCGGGCAGCGATTGCCGCTCAACCGAACGAAATTCTGCGCTATCCGTTTCGTGCTCCGCCTGAAAAAATCCGAGATCTAATCCCCCGCAGGATTACAGTGCAGGACTTGGTGAAGTCGCTGGTTGGACGGCGTTTAGAAAGTGAATTGGCAGATCTCGCCGATCATCTCAGCGATCGCCTGTTAGTGCCAGGGGATTTCATTCTGCTGCGCTGGTACTTCTTGCAGAACTGGCTGCCGCTCCTGGGACATGATGCCGCAATGTTCATCACTTTACTGCGCAATCACTGTTTCTTCAACGACGAGACAGGGGAAATCCGCGACACGGTGTGGATCCATGGCGGGCTGCCTATCCTGGCCGCGCGGTTGGGGATTGAAAATCCACGCCAGGTTGCGCTGTGGTTCCCGGCGGCGATGGAACGCGGTAGTCACAAAGAAGCGGTAACAAAGGCGACTGCTCAAGAAAATGACCGCCGGCAGCGATTGCAGGAGCGGATCGCCGCCTTCGTGCAGCGCATCGACTATCGTTCCAATGGTGGAATATTCGATTGGTGCTTCCAGGTACAGCGCATGGATCCACTCACGCCAGAGGATGAGCAGGTCAAACAGGCAGCTTTAAATTTACTGCTTTCCGCCGATGATGCGGATGTTCTCCACGAACTCTATCGCTTACTCGATCAGCAGTCGAATGATTGTTTTGAAACTCTCAAAGAAGAGGGGATGATTGTTTTGAGACTGTCAAAAACCGCGAATGATTGTTCTGAGACTCTCAAAATGGTACTGAATGATTGGATTGAGACGGTCAAGACACTGCCGAACGATTGTTTTGAGACTCTTTTAAAGATTCTCAGAGGCTTTAAAGATTCCCAAATACAGAAAGAAACCTCTTTCAACCAAGATTCTTACGCAGTTGCAGACCGCTCAACAGAACTTGGGGAAGAAGATGTACAGGAAAACGCTTGGAAATTTGATGATCTGTTAAGTAGGGTCAATTCTCGCAGTCGCAGCATTTTATTAGCGCACGAGAAAAGTCCAAAGGCTTTTGTTTCCTGGATTTTGTACGGGGTGGCAAATACCAGTGTGCAAAATCCGCTCAGCCTGGCTGTCGCCAGGTTGTGCAATCAACCGGGTGTGAGCGCAGGCGGCGTATTTGACCGGCTCGCTGCGTATCCCCCGGCGGTCTTTGTGCGGAAATACCGCGAATCGCAGACCTGGCAAGGCAACGCCGATGCAGACTGGAAACTCGCGTTCAAGGGAGTTGACCGGGACCGGCTGGCGCTGCTGCCGGACCTGCTCAACCTGCCGATCCAACCAGGCGATGAAGCCTGGTATTCAAATCCTAAGGAGAAATGACAATGCCGCTCGGAAACTTTACCTGGAACATTGGGGATATCAATGGGGATATTTATTTTGATAAACACACCAACCAGAAAGGAGAGGAGGTGCCCTTTATCCGTCTGCTGATGATCTGTAACGGGACGGCGCAGGCAAAACCACTCTACGGGCTAAGAATTGTCGCCTATGGTGCGCTGGCCGAAATGGCTTATGGTTATCTCAAGAAGGGCAGCCGGATTGGGGTGGAAGGGCATATTCAGCAGCGTGACCGCGGGCGCGAACTGCCGCCGGTGTTTGAGATCGTCGCGGATCATATTGAGTTTATCCGCAATATTGATTACGAACGCGGCAGCCAGATTCTGGAAACGCTCAAAGCGCGAGAGCGGGCGAGGCCAGCCCGTGGATTGAACTGGCAAACGATCCCTGAAATTACCTGCGGATTTTCTGAGGGCGAGGATGATTATGTCAACGTGCGATAACCGGGAAAACGAAATTTCGGAAGAGCGCCTGCAATGCATTGGCATCATCTTGCTGGCCGCGGTGATTCTTTTCGCGGCGATTGGCGCTTTTACATCACCGAGCGACGAGAACGGCAGGCCGGTCTTGCTGCTGCCGGAAGTAAAAGCCTTTGAGGATTATCGCCGCTCGGCGCGATCCTGGCTGGAACAGATGACGCTGCTTGATTCAGAGATCACCGGCGTATTAGGTGAACAGTCATCGGGTGATTTGTTTACACGTTCCAGGCAGGCTCAGCAAATACTCCAGCGGGCGGTAAGCCTGGCGAAGAAGATTGACCAGGCAAAAGTTCCCGCGGCCGCAGCCGGCATCCATGACCAGCTCTCTGAAACAGGATTGGATTATCTGGATGCGGCGCGGCTGACCGTGCGCTGGGTGGGCGCACCGGAAGAAGTTACCCGAGCGGCCATTGAGGAAAAGCTGGAGCAGTCCAGAAACGCAATGAGCGTATTACAGGAGAATCAATGGCTACAGACGCCTTGAGCCAGCAGCAGGCACAGCAAGCGGACTTGCTCACTGGAGCGTATCTGGATCAAATTGAAAAGGAACATTCCGGTAGGATGCAGGACTTGCAGCACGCTTATGCGATCGCGCACAGCGGCCTGGTTTCATTCCTAACTCTGCTTGATCCGGGGTATATTGACGGGTGGATCAAGGGCGGCAAAACACTCGCTCAGATGGACGATCGCTTCGTGCAGATGCGCGTGACTGAACTGCTAAAACACCTGCGGGAAAAGCCTTTGGTTTCCTCGACGGAATTGAATGCGGAGATGCAAAAGTGCATCCTGGAATTGCAAAATCAAATCCAGACTTTGCAGGAAGCCTTAGCCAGGGCAAAGCAGCGGATCGAGGCCTTAGAGCAGGAGAATCACGGCTTGCTGGCACAAAACAGCGTTCGACAGCAAATCGAGCAGTTAGTTCACAAAGAGAAATGCATAAGTAATGACACAGCCGGATCGCCGGTGCTGCAAGGAATGGCGGAACCGCCCTGGATGGCCGAGTGGCGGAAACGGACAACGTTTGATCGGGACGCAACACTCCTTACCGTAATTGGCGAGACAGGCATTTCTCGCCGGCCAAAGATCATTCAGTTGGCGGCGGTTCGCATGGGAGTGAAGCCGGACAATAGCGCTATTGGCGATGCTATTCACCGCATTGAAAAACGTGGATTGATCGAGCGGCTGGATTTGTTTGAAAAACGTGGATCCGAAACAGGCGGTGCGCTGCCTTACCTGTATCGCCTTACAGAGCAAGGCAGGCAGGCGTACTGGCTGTTATCGGGGAAGAACGCCCTGGAATGCGAATTCGATGTTTTGATGAAACGGCATAAATCCCCGGAGCATACGCTGTTGAATATGAAGGTGCGGGAATTTCTCGAAGACCACCAGGTGTACCAGGTGCTTTTAGATGCTGCCGTGCTGGTGCTGCCCGATGGGCATAAGTTTGAGCCTGACATCACTGCCAGGGATATTTCCACCGGGGAGTTGGTGTATATCGAGGTGGAGCGTGAAGCCAACAAGGACACGCAGACGCGCATCCAGAAGTGGCAGAACTTCCATGCAGCTTCTCATGGAAACATTCGGGTGATATGCGACAAGCCCGGGTTTATGCGTAAGCTGGCCAGTGAGATCAATTTTGCGCTGTCCGGCCAGCGGTTTGCCACCTACATCAGTAACATCGAAGAGATGGAAGAAACCCTGGCTTCCAAGGGCCACATTTGGGTCATGGAGCGCCGGTGAGGTTTGTTCGATCCACTTGAACCCTAGCCGTACGAACCAGGTATTTCCGGCGTTTGAACCCGGTAGAGTCTATAGGGAGTAAGACCGGACGCAGAAAAGCAGAATATCCGCTTGAACTTTAGGAGGCACTAAATGGAGACGTTGATCAAGGTTGACCCGGAGAAGCACATGGTTCGCTGGTATTCGGTAGGAATTCAGCGTACTTTGGTAGATGTTATCGCCGTCGTTTATGGCTGGGGGAGCTTGAAGTCTTCGTTCCAGCAGTGGCGAGTCATGCCAGTGAAGTCTTTAATAGATGCCGAAGACATTATTTTGGGGATGATAGAAGCGAAGCTAAAAAGGGGCTATACTCGAAAAGAAGGGAATTGACCATTGAAATAATTATCAATCAACACTCCCGAAGAAACACGTGTGAGGTCTTGTGGGTCTCACACGTGTTTCAGATAGTGGCATAAGGTGTGATATCAGATTTCTTGGTTTAACGGGATCGCGACTGGTCTTAGTGGCGCAAATCCGTCTGGTGCTGTTGGGCGAGTAAATGGCGTGGAATGTTCCCCCAAAAGTAAAAGAAGACAGCCGGATAGTCATCTGCCATCTTCTCTCAACGTCTTGGGCTAATCTTGGTATAACCATTACCTGCGTATTTGTTAAGATGTGAAACATAAAAAGACCATTTTTAGGGAAAAATAACCCAACCTCGTAGCCTGGCGTTTGAAGGTATTTTTAGAATTTCAACCTGTCCGTCCTTTAAAGAATACCGGTATGCGTATCCTTCTATCGGACTAATCCCTAAATAATTACCATCGGGGGACCACACAATTGTTTCTGCTGTTCCAATCTTTCCCAGAGAATTGGTTGTGGACAATTCCCTGTCTTTATATTCATAAATGTATAACTCTTCATGGGAAATTCCAGCAAGCTGGTTACTATCCGGAGACCAAGCATATGCATTCATGAAGGGGAAGGGGCCATAACCAGTGCCACAATTCTTTTTTTCTAAACATTCTGTATTTAATATATATAACCCTTCGCTTACAGACTCACCTGAGTATGCGGGCTTGCGAATATACGCAATCTTTCTACCATCCGGCGACCATTTTGGTACCTGGCAAAAATCTTTTGTTAATGCACAATCAATAAGTTTTTCGTGCGACAGATCTGACATGAAAAATAAAATTAGATCATACCCATCATTTCCCTGACAACTAAAAACTACTGTTTGACTATCGGGAGACCAATCAGGGGCAATACAACTTCCATCCTCAAATATTAATCTTGTTTCGAGATTATTTTTTATCTCATATAAGTAAGGGATTCCCGCTTTTGAATACGCCAGAAATTGTTTGTTCGGAGACAAATTTGTCCAATCATCCATTATGGATGCTAATAATTGGCGGTCCTGCCCTAAAACCGATGCAATCTCCATCCCTTTTTTATACGTATAAATCAAGTATTCCCCTGGTTTTATTGAATTCAGAGTTTCCATTGACAAAATGGGGTAGGATGTAATAGTTAATACTTTTGGAAGTTCTGTCTTTCGAGCAATCGTCGTAGGTTGTATAGTTGGTGATTTTTGCACCGCAGAAGTGACAATTACTAGGTTAGTCTTTGGTGTTTCAGTGTAACTAGTAGTCGTCTCAATTTTGCCTACCGTTGCTTGCATTACTTTTGTACAGCCCTGTATAAAGAATACCAAGGATAAAAGGTATATGGCTAGTTTCAACTTTTGCTTCACAAATCATCCTCCCATGGAAATTAATAATTTCACTAGCTACTTAAAATGCACCGTCAAGGTATCGTATGCAGCTGAGTCTTCATGCCAAGCTGATCTAAAATCTTCCCACCAATAATATTCGGTCCGATTATCATATGGATTGAAAACCCTTACCCAGTTCAATTCAGATAAATCATCGTTGTAATTCCACTGATAGGATATTCCTGTAATTAAAACCCAATGACCGATACTGGCTCCCCCAGCACCGATTCTGTTATAGCTTCCACTTATCAAGCTTACAGCTGGAAAAACCACTCGATTGTTCTCAAGTTCAATCTTAATGAATGTGGGAAGTTGGCTTGAGGTATATACACCAGAAATATATTTCGCCAACAGAGAATCAGAATATTGCTCATTTATAAAATCTCGTATTTCCGTGTAACCTGTTCCTTCACATCCGGAGTGTGTTGGAGCCAAATCCTCAATTACATCTTTTGCAGTGATTGAATGATTACCCGCTGCCCTCAATAGCGCAGATATTACCACCTGACCACAAAAATTTTGATTACATATTGTTTCAGTTGGACAATACCATGTTCCATTCCCATCCTTTTTGTAGTCACATTTCCACTTGTGCCCTTCAATGTGAAATTGAGCTTGTTCATTGTCCATTTCAAACTCTTCCCCGTTAAAAATTGGAGCCTTATTTTTAGCTATTTTTTCGGCGTAAGTGTTTGTTTTCCAATAGATGAAAGGAGGTTCTTGTTCGGGTTTGTAATTCTTCCTATACTCTCTAAGAAAATTAGCATAATTTGAATAAGGTGGAAATACTTCGCAGATATTATCTCCATCCTCATCCGCACACCTACCGCTCGGATCCAAATAATTGATAGGATTTGCGTATACGTAGAGCCAAGCATTATAAGACATGGGTGTAGTATAATTCCCTCTCCAAGAGTCCCGGGTAAGAAATCGGCCATTCAATGGCGCATAATACCTGGCTCGCAAATTGACTAACCCGGTGGCATCCGTCCATTCGCCGGTGAAGCCGTAACTGCTGGCTCCGCTGCCGGAGGTATCCAGGATATCGCCGTAGGGTTCATAGCTGCGGGTGAGGGTCAATCCGCCGCTGGCGTTGGTCATCTGGCGCACGCTGCCCAATCCATCTCCCAAGAAGTATTCCATACCGCTTGCATTGGCTTGTGCAATACGTTCCCGTCCGTAAAGATACGTGTTTGTCACATTCCCCTGCGGGGTATTTTCGGCAAGCACCTGGGTCAGCCCACCCGCAAGGTCCAGGGTATATTGGGTGGTGAGGCCGTTTGCCGTCTGGCTCAGGCGATCGCCCAATCCATTATAAGTATAGCTAAAAATCCCAGCACTTGTTGTCACGGTTTTCAAACGGTTGGCAGCATCGAAGGTGTAATTGCTAACTCCGTCGCTTAATAAATTGCCGTTATTGTCCCAGGTGTAATTAATATTTCCGACGCTGCTTAAACGGTTGGCGTCATCATAGGTGTAGCTGGTGGTTCCGAACGGCGTGGTTTCACTTAGCCGGTTGCCCACGGCGTCATAGCTGTAGTGGAAGAACAGCCCATCAGAATAATTTGTCTGTGTCAGACGGTTGAGCGGATCGTAGGTGTAAGCAATTTCCTTGCCTTGGAAGGTGGAGATTGTTAAACCGGTGCAACCAGGGACGACACATGCAACCGGTTCACCGCTATCCATAGCCATGCTTCCTTGCTTATAAGTAAACCAATATGTACCTGGTGGGAGGTTGAAGGCAACTTGACCTTGTTGGTCGGTTTTGCCGCTATAACCTGCGTATTTCATATTTTCATAGGTGTTGCCAGAGAAGACATATACCGTAACATTTGGTTGTGGTGAACCTTCGCCATTTTCTGTGACTGTTACAGGAATGGTATCTAATGGCCTGATTTCGGCTGAAGCGCAGGAAGGAGGCGAGCAATGATTGACTGGCTGGCTGAAAATACTTTTTCCATTAATGTCAGCTCGGAAATGGAAATTGCCTTGTGGAAGTGTAAGAATCGTTTGACCATTTTCATCCGTCAAACCATGTAATCCAGTATATTGATCACCATCGTATACAAACACCATTGCATCAGAAACTGGATGAGCAAGTTGGTCGAAAACGGTAATCGTAATATTTCCACCCATAGTTGGGGCGGTTATTAATATGGATGTGCATGTGGTCGGATCGCACAAATTGGAAAGGCTGCTGTAATAAACCAGATTTTCTTCCTCTATTCGGAAACGGTATTTGCCAACCTGTGGCAGAGAGAAAGTCGCCTGTCCATTGGCGTCCGTTGTACTAATGCGGCCAGTGAAGATCTTATATTCGTTTGTGTCTGAGCCACTTAATGCATATACTTTTGCTCCAACGCGGTTTTCACCATTGGTTCCTTGCACGTTTACGGTGATCTGGGTTTCTGGAGGAAGAGTATCCCCTGGTGCAGCTGGGGCAAAGCGATATTTGTCTTCGGGAAGATCAATGGTTAATTTCCCATCGGTTCCAGTTATACCGTTCTTACCGGTATATACTTCTCCTGCGTAAAAATAGATAGGTACATTAGATTGTGGATTGCCTGCATCATCCATTGCGGTTATTGTAGAATGAACGGCATCCGCCAGGTTAATTAAGGTGGTTGCTCCCTGGCCAGGAATCGTACACACCCGTGGACTATATGCTCGGAAGCCAATTTTTTCCGTATGAAGACGATAACATCCATCCGGAACAAGTAAGGTCACTTGGCCATCCATATTGGTGATACCTTGAATATCTGTTGGGCCAGTGTCTGAATATACGATAACTTCCATACCGGGTGCAGGGTCACCGGAGGCTGTAATTATCGTGCCGGTGAGGCGTGGTAGGCGAATGAAAGCGTATGTACAACCAGGTACCAGACAGTGATCAACATCACGGCTATAGAAACTTCCTCCATTATGGTTGACTTGGAACCGATAGCTCCCTGGGGTTTCTATACTCAATCTAGCAATGCCATTATTATCGGTGATTGCTGTGAAACTTGTTTCAATATTTCCATCTACAGCAATTACCGTAACTCCTTCGATGGGTTGTCCTGCCGTGTCAGTGACCGTTACTTCCACAACTGGTAGTGGGCGACCTCGTAATTGTGTGCTCTCTTTAACGTGTGTTCGGTTACCAATTGGATCAAGGGCGTATTGGTACTGCGAAATTAAGTTTTGATCTTTTACATAGGCAATGTCTTCTAACCTGCCTGCATCGTCATATTGGTATGATGCCTGGATGCCATTTGGCAGTAGCATTCCTGTCAAGCGATTTGCCGTATCATAGATGTATTCGGTCGATAATCCTGCCCAATCTGTAACTCTGGTTAGGCGGTTGGCAGAATCGTACTCATAGTTTACCGTTTGGTTGGTTGGGTAAACCAGGCTAGTTCGCTTACCCGTAGCATTGTACCCAAACTCAACGGTTTGATTATATGGGTCCTGAATTGATATTTGGCGTCCAATTTCATCATAGTTCCATGTGGTTATGCCTACCCCATCTTCCATTGTTTTACGGGAGCCTATTGAATTATACGAAAAACTCACATCAGCATCTGGGGCAGGATAATCGATTCCAATTAACCGATTAAGGTCATCATAAATGTAATTTGTTGTTGTACTGTTGCCATCGGTCAAACTGATATGATTGCCGGCTTTATCATATTGGTAAGTGGTTATGTTGCCTAGTGCATCTTCCTCACTTAAAAGACGTCCTAATGCATCATAGGAAAAATATGTGTAATGTCCTAGCCCATTCAAAATGTAGATAAGATTACCTGCCGCATCGTAGCGGTACTCGGTACGAACATTAATATCTTGTGTTGGATTTATGTTTGGCTGGTAATTTTCAATTACTGCTGTTAGATGGCCAAAACCATCATATTCGTAATGTGTGGTTACCTGATTGGCATTAATTAAGTCAATTTGATTTCCAGCCGTGTCATAATTGTAGCGCGTGATATTATGGAGCATATCAATCTTGCTGGTCAACCGGCCTAAATTGTCATAACCATATTCGGTTACCTTACCAGTAGGATCAATGGCTGAAAGCCTATTTCCTGACAAATCGTAAGTTGTCCGTGTTGTCTGATCATAATCAGTTGGCGAATTGCTTGAATACTCAAGGCATGGGTTATCAACGGTGGGATTTATTATAGTTTTGTATGTTCTAAACTGGCTGTCATAACAAAACTGGGTGACTATTCCTTCCTGATCCGTGGATCGAATAATATTTCTGGCGATGTTGTATTCAGTCTCTGTAAGTAGATTGCGATCAGGATAGGTAGGGTCGTAATTTGGAGGAGTATCTGCATCAATCGTTTGGCCACTCAGGTTTTGAACAAATGCGGTTGTACGATTTAATGCATCAAAGTATGTACGAGAAATTACCCCAGCGTTATTAATTGCAGCAATCGCGTTGCCGGTTGAGTTATAAATGGTTGTGTTGCTAATATTCTGATCAGGGTATTCTGAATTGAAAGATGGCGGAATTGGGGAACTAATTAAAGCCTCAATAGTGGGGGCATTTGCGTCAACCAGATTTTGAATGATCTGATATGGTCGGTTAAGTGCATCAAAATAGGTTCGGGTAATTACTCCACCAGGATCGATTGAGGCAATTAATTGCCCATTGGCGTCATAGACTGATTCTGAAACAAGATTGCGATCAGGGAATGCGTTGTTATATTCAGGAATATCAGAAGACAATAAGTTACCTACAAAGTTTTGGACTGTATAGATTACTTGTCCCTTTGGATTAAAATAGCTGCGCGATATGCGGTTCTTGTCTGGAAGCCCAGCTTCGATTTCGAGTTGTGTCAATAATCCATCAATTGTCTCTGTTGGCTCCCAGTAGTTTTGTACCGTGGCGTATTGGCGACCATTTGTGTCGTAATAAAAGCGCGTTATTAAGTTACGATCAGGAATGGCAGGGTTATAAATTGGGGGAGCGGGATTATCGATATTGCCAACAAAATTATTGGCAGTATAGGCAATGCGTCCCAGATCGTCAAAATAATTACGTGTGATGAAATTGTTTTGACTTGAGAATTCCAGTACGCCGTCACCATCCGGATCATAATAATTGCGTATACTGGCAATTTGTTGTCCCATGGGGTCATAAATATTGTAGGCCACAATATTATAGAGATTGTTTTCGGCCTTTTTGTAATCTGATTGACCTGGCACACAAGCTGTTCGGGTAAATTCCGGCCTGTTCAAGGCATCGTAGCTAATGCAGGTAATTTGGTTACGATCAGGTGTATCTGGATCGATAGTGATTGTGGTTAGGGAACCGTTTAGAGATACATTAACGGTAAAGCCATCTGAATCTGAATCCACAAGATCGACGTCGTAGTTGGCAATTGTTTTTGTGATATTTCCAGTTGCATCATATTCATTTGCAGATACTAAATTGTATACAGAACTACTCCCTTCTGGTTGATAGTAATCGTTTTGGTTTGGCCAGGCAGCTTGTGTTGTAGTGGATACTTGCCCAGCTTTGTCATAGTTAGTCCGCGTAATTTGATTAAACTCAGGAAAATCGGGATTGATTTCCAGTGTAGCATCAATAATTGAGTCTTCATCAAAATCGATCGCTATTGGCTCTCCCCAGCCAGGAAGGTTGGATGAGGAGTAATTCGTTATGGTTGCTACAGTTCGTCCAGCATGATCATAGAATGTACGGGTTGAAAGATTATAAAGGTTAAGGTAATAGGGAGGTTTACCAGGCCATGCATTACGAATGGATTCTTTGACGCGGTCCAGCGTGTCGTAGCTTGTAGAGGAAATAATGTTAAATCCTGGTTTATTGGGATCTATTTCTAAACTATATTCTGGTGTTCCATCTTGGTTTAAGTCAAGAGTTAATGCTGGCTCGATTATGCCATTGCCGTCTAAGTCACCATTAATAGCATTGTTAATTACATTAATCACTTTGCCCCGTGAATCATAGTTATAAAGAGTTGCAATATTCCATAAACCTTCCTCGTATGGTGCTTTTATTGGGTCGTAATTCTGGATGATTTCATCAACCTGATCATCGAGGTTATAGTATTTATATTGGGTAATCTTGCCTTGGGTGTCTGTTATGGTTTCTACTCTTCCAAGGACGTCATAATTTGTCTGACGAATTAAATCTTCCCCGGATTCTCCTGTTTCAGGATTCATATCGACGCAATTTTCAAAGACCTTAATTTGTTGTCCCAAGAAATCATATAAATAGCAAGTGTCAGGGCCTGGAGGATCGACCTTGCGTAGTAAGTTAGGAGGTTCGGGAGCGTCATTTGTGGAGGTATAGCTATAATACGTGACCAGGTTTGCGTCTGATTCAGTGGAATTAGGTTTGTAATTCAAAACTTGCATAAGGAGCAGGTCTTCATCCCAATTCGGGTTGTAAATGGATGCTCCTGTAAATGGATCCGTGGCATTTGATGTGTTGTATATAAATCTTGAAATTGTGTTATCTGGATTAGTGATTTGTGTTAATGAATTGCGAGAATCCCACTCTAAGGAAAATGTGTTATTTAATGCATCTGTAATGGAATTAAGATTAGTACCATCTTGGCTCCAGACCATATGTGTTGCGTGGTTGGCTGGGTCAATAATTGTTTGTGGGCGGAGGTTTGCGTCTAGTTGTTGATTAGTTGTATTTCCCAAGGCGTCAGATTGTTCATATAAAGTATTTGTGTTTTTGTTATAAGATTGTGAAGAAATTTCGCCGAGACCATTTTTTACTGTTGTAGTTCCATCATCATTGTATGCAATTGCTGTTGCTACGGTTTCACTACCATTCGCCTGCTTGCACTTAACAATTTTTCCTCCTTCTGGTCTGCACACCTGGACATCGGTACCGATATTTGTGCAAATTATCGGATTATTAATCACTTCATATTGCACGATGGGTGGGTATTCATCTCCTTCTTGCTGGCATACAACACGACCATTGTTGTCATATAGGTTTCTAACCAGGGTATCATGACGAGTTGGATCATTTTGGTCTGTTATAGACACGGAGGTCAGTCGATGAGATGCATCATAACTATAATTCCATGTGGCTCCCAATTCGTTTGTGAAAGTGGTAAGATCGTTGCCGTTATATGAATAGGAAAGGCTACGCCCACTATGGTCATTTACGCTGGTTAACAAACCATTCGTATAAGAAAAATTAATGTAACGATTTCCATCAGGCCCAGTCACTCTACTTAATAAGCCATTATTGTAAGTGTATGTAAACGCCAAACCTATTTCATTTTTCCAAGATAATATCTTTCCCCCGCTGTCAAAAATGTAAACGTTTTGTCCTGAATCAATAAGTGTATATTGAGATGTTGATGGATTATAGTTTAAGGATGCTGTAACCCCTGTATATGGTGTATAAGAACCATCAGGATTCTTTGTAAACTGATACTGATTTGCAGATTGGGCTTTAAACTTTACTTGATCTGGTTGGGGGAAGAAGAGGCGAATATCCTGGTTATGTGTCCAACCATAGCCAAGGGAAGTATCTATTCCAGGCGTGTAAAGATTTAATCCCACTGCACTTGATGAATATGAGCGTTGAAATACCATCGGGCCAGCGGCAGTGGGGATTGCTAGATCACCGACACTATAATCATAACCACCTGTTAAGGTGTTGACTGGATCAGCTGCATATGCTACAAGATTTGATTTGTTATTAGCGATTTTGCACTCGCGTGGATCCTTACTCCCGCATTTTGTGGTACCACTTGACTGGATGGTTTCATATTGAATTGTAGGATGTAATTTAGAAGGGGTATTTGTCAAAAATGAGAACCAAGCAATCCGGTATGCGTCCCCCACCCATGTTTCTTGTTTGATTTTATATCGGATATATCGAACAGATACTGGAGATGAAGATCGATCAAATTGGTAACTTGTACAACGTTCATCAAACCAATATGTTCTTCCTGATGCGAAACTGCTCCATGTTGTTCCGTCTGCTGAATAGTCTAACCACCACCAACCGTGGTGAAGGTCCCATGAGATGAACTTGGAAATTGAAAAAACCTCACCAAGGTCAAAAATAACCCAGGCCTCCCCGCCATCACCAGGAGCCAGGACATTGGTGTAGTTACCTGAACCATATACACAATCCCCTCCTGGGGCAAGGGCGCGTGATACATTATAAGTGTTTTGAAAGCTTTTTATTGATGTGTACCCACTCAAACTTGTATAGCAATAGCCATTTCCACTGGGACAATAGGCAGGAGAGTATTCATATGTATAGAACATTTTTCTGTTTTCGGTGCTTGACGGTGGGGTCATTTTTTTGAGATAAATTTTTTCTGAGAGGCTACCGATTTCAGGACTAAGTAAAAGTCCCTCGGTTTGGATTGTTTTATCAGCATTATTATTTTGTGTAAGATTTTCCTTGATAGCCTTGTTGAGAGTGCTCTCGGATTGTGGTTTGGAATATGAAGCAGCGCTTCCATTTCCAAATAAAGTCGAAAGCATAAAAATTACTATTAAAAATGTACTAAAAAATCGACTTGACCTTTCATATCTAGAAGATGAAAACCGGTTTAAGCCTTTACGGGCGAATGGGGTAAATTTCATTGTTGCTCTCCTCGCGCTTGAGCTTGTCTGATATGGTATGCGGTTTAATTATTTCGTCAAATTGTATTTACTGTTCAGAAGTAGCGACTACAAAGGTTTTTGCCTCGCTCCAAGCTGTTGTACCAATGTTTTCTTGGATCGCCTGAACATACCAGGCGTATTCCCCCATTTTTAAAGAGAGACTTGGTTGAATATTACAGGTACCATTCGAGCATATATTTGAGGCTGGATAATATAAGTAAAAAACTTTATTGGTAACACCACTGCTGATATATAAGCGATAATGAGTGGCGCTTGGTAAAGCAGCCCATTGGAATTGTGGTTGAGTGTCCAGAGTGACACCATGGGGGGAAAGCAATGGGAATTCAAATGAGACCGGTACAATAAAATTTTGCATTTGACTAGTTGTGCTATCTATTCCGTTGATTCGAGTAGTTAAAGCCCATATGTAGCTGCCTTGAGGAAGGGCAATTGGTGATACTATCGAGCACAGGCTGGTTGTACAGGTGGGACTTTGATATAGAGTATCCGGGGTGACAGAATACCATTGTTCAGCGATTATTGTGTTAGAGCTGTTTATGATTTTTAGGCCATACAATTGAGCATCTACAACGGGTAACCATGACAATAATGGGGTTTGTGTAATTACTTCGTTACTATTGCTTGGTGATACAAGGGTAGCCACCCCCGGTTTTACTTGAAAAACATTGCCTTGGCTGTAATCAGTTGCTCCATCATTTGATGCTTGAACCGACCAGGTATAATTTCCGCCGTATGTTAAGTTGCCTAAAGCGGTGCTATGAATGATAGAACAGGTGTTTGAACTTGAATCTGCACATCCTGCTTCGCTTGAGCTGTACGTTTTGTATTTACTATTAGTACCATCATCCACTCGGAGACCATAGAATATTGCCTCAGGAATCCGGTTCCAGATATATGTAGGAAATCTATTATTCACTTCATCAAACGGTGAAATTGGAGTTGGAGGATTTAGGATCGTAAATCCTTCCGGATTTGCGGTTGTGCTTTTGAAGCCATTTTCATATACCTGAACATACCAAGTGTAATTTCCTGGCTCTAATATCTGTGAAAAATTCAAGAGGTTGCAAATGTTGTTACTGCATGATAAGTATGGAGTGCAATAAGAACAATTATCTTTATACCAGGTGTCATGAATTTTATTGCCTGCTGCATTGTTGATTATTAGATGATAGTCATGGGTCGAAGTTACTTGGCTCCATGAAAAGTTAGGTTGTTTTTTGAATATTCTGGAATTATTTATTGGTGATAAAGTCGTTGGGGCAGCGGGATGTGAGCCTGGTTGGAGTCCAATATATTCACCTCTGCCTGAAATAAAGTTATCTATAGTTAGCTTTACCCATGTATCAGAAGGGATTTGTAACAAACCTAGCTTAATTGAATCTATATTTACTGTGTCATTATCTACATTACTTAGCGTTTCTTGTAAGTTATCATCAATCCATAATTTAATATAACCATTATTTGCCCCCGATGTGGTAGATGCAGCCCATTCGATTTCTACGCAATTCCAGCCGCGGTAGTCTATTGGATAAGCAATCGTATTTATCCGATTGCCAATATCATCATATATATAAGCGCGAATGGAGTCTGGTGTAACAAAGTCAATACCGAAGACGCCAGAACTCTCAAGGATTGGAGAATATCCAATAGTTCCAAGATGGTCTACGCCAGGAGTAATATAAAACCTAGCACGATATAGTTTTTCATTAGAAGGGGTTTTGTCTTCTACATAAACACTTCCGTTATTTGCATTTACATCAACATATAAATGGTAGTTCGAAACGCTTAATTTACCATTTCCAGTGGATGCCGCACTCCACGCAGAAAAATCACCACTATCGAAGTTGTCTGCAAATATAATTTCATTAATAATTGCGTTGGGATCTGAGCCAATAGCTTCTGTTCGCTTTGAACAAAAAGCGTCGAAAAAGAGTTTTCCTTCGGGACCCCCAGATGTTGTAATTACTCCCAGGCGCGCGAATGAAATGCCCAATGAGTCATTATCAATATTGTTAATCATTCCTTTTAGGTTGTTATCAACCCAAAAATTAAAATAACCATTATTTGCTCCTGCAAGAGTGGATGCTTTCCATTCCATTTCTACAAAATGCCATCCGCTTGTAATCTCAGACCAGGATGTGTACGTATTAGAGCTGCTATCATTTTTGGTATAAGATTGAATTGTGTACCCGTCGTCAATAAATTTCAATGTTATTCCGAAGGGATTCGTTTCGAATATCTTTACTGTTCCCCCATTCCTTCCCATTAATTTGTCGACAAAAAAATAAAAACGTGCTCTATAGTACTTTTCAGATGATGGTAATTGGTCTTCCACGTACATTGCTGTAGTGCCATTTATCTGCGCGACCAAGCTATAACTTCCTTCAGTAACGATAGATGTATCAACACTTAAATTTCCATTACCTGTTAAAGTGTTGTTCCATGATGAGGTATTACCAAATTCAAACCCATCAGTAAATATAAATGGGTCAAGAGTTGCTGTAGAAGTTGGAGTGTTTGTAGGTGTGGATGTGTTTGTAGGTGTTGGAGGAATAGGGGTGTTTGTTGCAGTAGATGTGGTTGATGGAGTAGGTTGAATAGGGGTCTCTGTTGATGTTGATGTAATCGTTGGAGTATCTGTCGGAAATGGGATCAAGGTTTCTGTCGGTGTTAATGTAAACGCAAGAGTCTCAGTTGGGGTTGGTGTTAGGGTTGGTGTTTTAGTAGCAGGTTGTGCCAATAGAATTTCTGAAACCTTTTCGGCATGTACGGTTTGTTGTTGGGATAACCAGGCACATGTGAATAGCACCCATGCTAGGCAAACTCCCAGAATAGTTGTAGCTATAGTGTGATTTGACGCAGATTTCATTTTTATCTCCTCCCTAAAAGGTATGTTGAGAAGTCTTTTAAAAAGCTGTATAAATAAAATGTTCAATAAATCACAATTAAATAATTTGTAATAGAGTCTTATAAATTTATAAACAATACCAGATACCTTTTAAGTGTGACTAATCAATTAGAACTAGATATTAAGACCAAAGCAATAAGGATTGAAGTTGATGAAAAAGCACCTATATATGGAGTGGTTTGTATTATGCGGTTGTTTGACCAAGTTATAAAACTATTAGAATAAAATTGTAAAATTGCAAAAGAAATCTATAATCTAAACTTATTTAGTAATAGTTGATACGTCTGATAATATTTTATACACAGGTAGGCATCAGAGTAGGCATCAGAAAATGCCCTACCAGGTATATAGTTCACAAAATAGATTAATAATATATAATTATGTAAAATATATTGTCCGATCTTTGGAATTTTATTGAAATATCAAACTATGGTAAATACTATAATTTGAAAAATAAGAATCACAGATTATTTGGTTGATAAATGCGCAACATGCGATATTTCACAGTATATACTGGAGCTTGTGTGTCTAATCTATAGAGTGGGGATTACTCACCATCATTTCCCATCACCGCCCGAAACCGGCACCCTGGATTTGCCTTCCCCAGCATTGTCCAGCTTAACCGTTCCACCACATTCCACCAGATGTGCGGGACCTGGTCCCATGAGGTATTCTCAACCCCTTTTGGAATGTCCGGATCGGGAGCTGTAACCCCGGCCAAGAAGCCATCAGGATGGATGCCCACCTCGGTATAAACGGCCGAGTACAAGGGACCAATGACCGCAAGCGAGAGAAACATTCCCCAACCACAGCGGGATGGCTTTACTTCTTTTGCAGCTTCAACACGGTCTGCCATAAATTGCCAGTAGGTCATTCCAGCAGGAACCTGAACAACCTGCATAGGTTGGCTGCCTTTATAAGCCACAAAGAACAAGGGAACACAAATCGCCAAAATCAAGGCGATCGAGATGATTTTCCGGATTAGTGAAAAAACAATTCCTACGATTTTCATTATTTTCCCTCGTCGTTATCTTCTATGTGATAGGAATCTTCCGGTTTGTTGCGGTCATGGATGAGCCGGCCAAAACGCACTTCTTCCCGATACATTCGGTCCAGGGCGATTTCGACAACATCGCTCTCACTGCGGCCCATTTCGCCGGCTATTTCTTTCAACTGGTAGATACTCTCACGACTGAGGCGAAAAGAATGTACCGGCTTGTTTGAGGAATTTGTCTTTGGCATGTCACTCCAACTTTCAATCTATTTTCCTTAATGTAATACTCTAGTGATACTTTGTCAAGGATATCTCTGATTTTTCGTTGTCCGATTGGAATGCTATAATGCCATTGTAAATCGAATACCCAACCGGGCCGCATTTAACGCCAGCCATTCCTTATTCGAGAAAGCGCCCACCTGCAGTTCTGCTCCGAGCAACTGCGCGTGGCCGCTTTTTATTTTGTCACGAGGTCAAATTGCACGAATTCAACATTTCCAAACGGTCTTTGTTCCTGATCTTCGTCATTTTTGCTTTCACCGCTGCGGGCATTCTGGTAATCCGACACGTAGGCCAGATCATTCCGCGTCCAACTCCAACACCACCGGTTGACGACAATCAGGCCTCCATGGCAGTCGTGGCTGGCGTGAAAGCCTTCTTCACTGTGAATTACGAGGAAGGTAAGGATGCCTGGCTAGAGCGGTTTTGCACTACCAGCACGCAATCAGGCTGCCTGTTTGCCACCAGTGGATCCACTTCTTTGTGGCGCCGCTACACCGAGATGAAAACCGTAACTACCGCCGAAGTGGCTCCCAAAACGCTCATTCGCCGGAGCGAGAACGAACAGGTCTGGCTGGTAACCATCCAGCTTTCTCAACCATTACCCGGCAGCGAGAAAACGCAGGATGAGGCCTACGGACTGGCGGTACGCGAAAACGGCGTGTGGAAGTTTGATCGTTTTCTCTTGCCGCAGGAGATCGATGTGCTCCAGCAATCGAATGAGGAGAAGGCGCAATGAAGTTTTTCGAACGCTCGCTCCTCGCTTTTCTCGTATTGGCTCTACTGTTTGGCGCTGCCGGCCCAATAAATGTCCAGGCTCAGGACCCCACGCCGTGGGACCAGGTGTTTGACGAGAATGGCAACCTGCGCTCCGACATCATCGATCTCGGCGAGACAACCGAGACTCCCTCTTGGATGAGCGTGGATCTGCCCTTCGGCCAAGCGCTTGATCTGGAAGCGAATTACCACCGTTATCAGACGGCGGATGGCTCACATGTAATCTTTCGAACGAAGGGTTTACCTGGCCAGACGCTGCCTGGGCCATTTAGCCGGGATAATGTTCGGGACATCATCCGCAGCCCGTTTTATGTGGGATTGGTGGCACACTACCCTACCCGACCTTTGGATATGGATGTTGATGTCGAGAATCCGAAACGAAAAGGAACTCAGCAGCCGTTACGGAATAAACGACAACCGCAGATTTTACAAAAGGGTCTGCATCAAGCAATTTATTCTTATAAACTTTGGGAGCAGAATATGCACCTGCGCCAATCCAAAGGAGTTTCTCCAGTAACAAGGAATAGACCAAAGCGTGACTACCTGTTGACTGGTGTGGGCAAGTGTTGGGTCTGCATGGCGCAGGCAGGTGCGCAGGCTAGTTTGCGCGGATCAACAGGGAATACCGGAACGCAGTATTACCGCTGTGCGACGATTCACGATAAAGGAAAGAGAAGTGGGCTGCAAAGCGAGTCTTTGGAAATCACAAACGAAGCAGGGGTTACAAGTAGCCAGCCAAATACATGGAACGAACTAATCGAGAGCCATTCTTCCACATTGAGGGCAGATAAACTTGAAGCACAGATCCATGATGCAATCGCTAACCTGATCATACCGCCAGCCTGGTATGAGATGATCATGGCATATTTTCTGAGTGACCATGGTATGGAAGAGTTTGAGCGCGAAAACTACAACTTGCGTCAGGAGCTTAAGAGATTACAGGATATGTATACCAGCGGATTTTTGACGCAAGCCCAATTCAAGGACCGGGCATTAACCATCACTGGTGAATTACAAAAAATGCAGCCCTCCACAAAAGCGGAAGTGCGTGAGATTTTACCCTTCCTCAAAGACTTCTCGTTGGTATGGGAAAAGATGACTTCAAGAGAACAGCGGACTTTGTTGAAAGTTGTGGTTGAAACAGTTTATTTCGATGAACAGGGAATGGTACGGCAGATGCTGGTAAATTCTCCCTTTGATAAACTCATAGGTGTTGCCGGATGATTTCTTTTACTCAAAATACTTTTGCAGCAGCGTAATCACCGCGGTTGCCAATTGCTTTCTGACGCCAGGATCGGGAACCCGGCTCAGTGCCAGGGCAACATCAACGGCTTCGGGGGGAAGGCGGTCCGCTTCTAATCCACGAATGTCAAACGCCTTTAGAGTTGGCCATCCGGCCAACTCTAAAAATTCATTTGGGTTCACGCCATAATGATCGGCTAGTAATATGCAGTTCACCATTGCCGGGCGCTGGCCGGATAATATTCGCCGGATTGCTTGATGATCCAGGCCGGCGTTCATCCCCGCTTCACGATAACTTTCATTGTGCTTTTCCATTAACTCATTAAGCCTGGCGATAAACGGCCTAAGATCAAAGGGCCTGTTTTTCGCTTCTCGTTGTGCTTGTGCGATCGGTTTATCCATGATTTTTCACCTGGGTATTTGCGGCGTATAAATATAGGTAGGTTGACGGTTCGTATCTAGATAAAACAGAACCGTATCCCAATCCTATTATAGCATTTGGAGGAGTCATGGAAAAACCAAGGTTAAAAGCAGTAGGGTATCGCCGCGTATCC
>JAJUJY010000082.1 GCA_029265085.1 Chloroflexota bacterium | reverse complement strand
GCAGCCGGGACCATCATGGTGGTCAAGAAAAGCATAAATATAAAATCACGGCCAGGGAATTTAATTTTGGCGAAGGCATAGCCAGCCAGCGAGCAAGTAATTAATTGCCCAATGGTAATCAGCCCGGCAACCTTAACAGTGTTCAAGGAATACAGGCCAAATTTAATCCGGCTCAGCATTTCAGTGTAAGCCGAAAAATTAAGCGGCAAGGGAATCCAGAATGGCGGGGTGTTGAATACCTCTGTAGAAGATTTTAGGGAGGTGGTTATACTCCAAATAAATGGAATAATCATCAACAACGCGCCGCCCAATAAAACGGTGTAAACCAATGGTTTGCTAATCCAACGTGTCCATTTTTTTGATGGAGAAAAAGACATGTTTTTACTCCTCTCCGAAGACCCATTTTCGGCGCATGCTCCACTGAACCAGGGTCAGGAGCAAGATAATAAAGAATAAGACAAACGCAATGGAGGCTCCATAACCCATGCGGAGATACTTAAAGGCCTGTTCCCAAATATAAAAACCGATCAAGTAGGTAGCGCGTGCCGGTCCTCCGCGGGTCATGTTGTAAACAATATCAAAGCTTTGAAACGAGCCAATAAACCCGGTAATGGTTGAGAAAAAAATCGCGGGTGTAATCAGCGGAATGACGATATGGAAAAACTTCTTAAACTCACTTGCCCCATCAATTGCTGCAGCATCATGAATATCCGAAGGCACATCCTGCAATGCAGCAAGAAAAATAATCATGTTGAAACCCAAACTTCGCCAGACAGTAACAATAATGACCGCAATCATCGCCCATTTCGTATCTGTCAACCAACGAATTGGGTCAATGCCAATAATTCCCAAAGAGCGATTCAATAAACCATAATTCGCATCAAATATCCATAAGAACACCATAGAGACCGCAACGGTGGAAGAAATTACCGGAATATAATAGGCTGTTCTAAAAAAACTTAGCCCGCGAATTTTTTGATTGAGCAACACGGCCAAAATTAAAGATAAAGCAATCCCGATCGGAACGCTAACAAAAGTGTAATAAAAGGTATTAAACAACGTCTTCTTTGCAATCGGATCTGAAAATACCTTGATGTAATTATCTACCCCAATAAATTTTGGCGCACTGAGCAGGTCCCATTTGGTGAAGCTAATTCCTAACGCGCCCAATACTGGCAACAATGTAAAACCAAAAACAAAGATTAATGCCGGGGCTATCAAAATATATCCCCAAATTGCGTCACTCTTGATAAATCTTCTAAATCTTTTGGCTTCATGAACTGCCATAATTCTGTATACTCCTAAACCCACTGAATGCGGTGGCTGGTACCGGAGAGAAATCATCACTTGAAATTTCGAAAGTCTTACAAAATTGTATTCTTATTTCAAAGAAAAGGGATGAGAATGGTTTATACCATCCTCACCCCATCGATTCAATGCGCTTTCAAAAAGGATGGAATTTATTCACCTAAAATGGCGTTTACGGCTTCACAAGCAGCATTCATGGCTTCTTCAACGGTCTTATCGCCAGTGTACGCCAGATCCAATTCGGGCTGGATGGCATCCAGGATTTCTTGGAGGCGAGGATGGTCTGGCAATTTTTGCCCGTAGCTGGTGGCAGACATGAAGAACTCAGGATGAGCAGGTGATTGGCCTTTCATCGATTCGATGAAAATCGAGTCGGCAACCGATTTGACAGAAGAAATTTCAAATTGGCCTTGCTGGCGAATGGTGGAACCTTCGGGGCCAGTTGCGAACTTGATAAATTCCCATGCTGCATCTTTTGCAGCAGAGCCGCTGGAGATTGCATACGAGTTGCTATAGAGGAAAGTACCTTGAACCGTACCTTTAGGATGGTCAGTAATATCCCATTCAAAATCTTTGATTGAATCATTGAAGGGTTTTACAGCCCACGGCCCAGCCGGATACATTGCCAGCTTACCAGCAACAAAACGATCCCAATCTCCTTGAGAAGCCAGGGCTTCTTTGTTGGCTGCTACGCCGTCTTTCGACTGTAAATCAACCAACGCCTGAATAGCCTGCAGTCCTTCCGGAGTGTTCAATGCACATTGCGTGTTATCGGGTGTCAACACATTGGTGTTGTGGAGGAATAAATACATTGGCCACCATGCCTGGCCATACCCATACACATCCGTCAAACCATCGCCGTCTTCATCTTTGGTGAATTGTTTGGCAACTTCAACCATCTTCGCCCAATCCCAACTCGAATCGGGGTATGAAAGACCGGCATTATCAAACATCGTTTTGTTGTAATAGAGCACCACATCAGAGAAGGTTGCAGGCAAACCGTAGGTCACTTTATCCACGGTGTGCATGTTCACCGTATTCTCAAAGTAAATGCTCATATCATAATTATCACGAGCAATATAATCATTCAATGGCTCCATTGCTCCAAGTGTAGCAAACTGGCGCAAATTCTCAAAATTCATTGAGATCACATCAGGAGCCGTTCCGCCAGCAGCCTGGGTTTTATACTTGGTGAAGATATCCATGAATGGAACCAGTTCCAATTCCACGTTGATTTCTGGATGCTGCTTTTCAAAAGCCTCAACCACTGCTGTCTCAACCTCCGGATTGTCGTACGCAAAGAAAGTCATAACCCGAATGGTTACCGGGGTGGTTTCCGGGGTATTTTCTGCGGGGGATTGAGTTGCAGGATCGGGAGCGTTTGTCGCGTCTGCAGCGGGGGCTTCGGGTGCAACATTGGTTGCAGCAGGCTGCGAGGCACAGCTTGCTAACAATATGCTGAATGCCAAAACAAGAATGGCCAAAAAATTGAAATTCTTTTTCACGGTAATTTTCTCCTGGGGAAATTAAAATGGTTCTGACAAAGGATATGGGGAAGTCTGTTCTTAAAAGCACCTCCGATACAATCTACCTTGTGGATAACCGTTCTATTTTGCTGAGATCAATTTCTGGATCTTTTCAAATTGATTATTTTATGATATATTTTATATTATAAAATAAATGTTGTCAACAGTCAATTTTATCCATAGCAATCATTTTCTTTTGATTACGAACTTGAAAGGCAATCTGATCATGGACATCACGATTACTCAATCCCCCAATCTATCTACGAAACAAAACCAGCACGTGGACTGGCTGCTCCAGCAAATGACCCTGGAAGAAAAAATCGGCCAGATGGTCCAGGCAGACCTCTCCTGGAAACAGGATGTTGCAAAACTGGTTCGAGAAGGCCGGATTGGTTCACTTTTAACCATTCGTGATATTGATCAGATCAATTATTATCAAAAAATAGCCATCGAAGAATCCAGGCTTGGGATTCCATTAATCATTGGTAATGACGTCATTCACGGCTACAAAATTATTTACCCAATCCCGCTGGCGCTGTCTTGCACCTGGGAGCCAGCACTGATTGAACAGGTTTCCGAGGCAGTAGCCAAAGAAGCAACAGCCTCTGGGACGCACTGGAATTTCTCACCTATGGTGGATATTTGCCGGGAACCACGCTGGGGCAGAATCGCTGAAGGTGCTGGAGAAGATGCCTGGCTGGGATCGCAAATAGCGCGCGCCTACGTTCGCGGCTATCAAAAAGAATTTTCTTCCACCGCGTGCCGGATGGCAGCTTGCGTCAAACACTACGCTGCTTACGGAGCCCCGGAAGCCGGAAAAGACTATAATACGGTAGATATGTCCGAAAACCGGCTGCGCAATGAATACTTGCCCCCATACCAGGCAGCCGTAAATGAGGGAGTTGCCACCATCATGACCTCGTTCAATGAGTTAAACGGGGTTCCGGCAACCGCAAATGCCTTCCTCTTGCAGCAAATTCTGCGCAACGAATGGGGGTTCGAAGGAGTGGTTATCTCAGATTACGATTCAATCGGCGAATTAATCCTGCATGGCTTTGCCGAAGACCACCAGCAAGCTTCGCTCCAGAGCGCACTGGCTGGTGTAGATATCGATATGATGGGCGATGCCTACCATTTCCATCTGGCAGACCTGGTTCGCGCCGGAAAAGTTTCTGAACAATTCGTGGATGCTGCTGCCCGGCGTATCCTGGAATTAAAAGAATGGATTGGCATATTTGAGCATCCATATGTTGACCGCGCCGCCGCCGAAATTGCCTGGAAAAAACCAGAACACCGCCAGTTAGCCTTGCACACCGCCGAAAAATCAATGGTGCTGCTGAAGAATGATCAAGAACTCCTGCCCATTAATTTGACCAACCAGCGTATCGCCTTGATCGGTCCGTTAGCCAACGAACGACAATCACTGCTGGGAAGTTGGAGCTGCGAAGGGAACCCGGACGAAACAGAAACCCTCGCAGAATGCCTGGAAAAGAACTTACCAGAGAGATGCTCGCTGACTTATGCCCTGGGATGCTCGATTGAAGGGAGTGATCTCGACCTGCAGAACACGATTAACGCGGTCCAGCAAGCCGATCTGGTCATCCTGGCGATTGGCGAAAAAGACACCATGAGTGGTGAGGCACACGCTCGAGCCCATATTGGACTTCCCGGAAGACAGGCCGAACTGGTAGAGGCTGTCAGCCGCATGGGAAAACCTGTTGTGGCAGTTGTGTTCAGCGGGCGGCCGTTGATTTTGAATCAACTGGCGGAACAGGTGCCAGCGATTTTGATGGCCTGGCAAGGCGGTTCATTTACCGCGCAAGCAATATATAACCTGCTCAGCGGAGCAGCCAGCCCCAGCGCAAAAATTACGGCCAGCTTCCCGCGCTGCGAGGGCCAGATTCCTGTCTATTATGCACACAAAAGCACCTCGCGGCCTGCGAACACTCAGGGTACAATCCAATTCAACGAGGCACACCGTTCGGTATATCTAGACGAAAGCGATCAACCCCTCTACCCATTTGGTTACGGACTGACCTACACAACATTTGCCTACAGCGATTTGCGGGTTGAAACACCGCAATTACACGAAGATGAAAGCCTGGTTGTCTCGGCAGTAATAACCAACACTGGAAAACGCACGGGCACTGAAATCGTCCAATGTTATATTCGCGACCTGGTTGGCAGTGTCACCCGTCCGGTAAAAGAATTAAAAGACTTTACCAAGATCACGCTCACCCCGGGAGAAAGCCAACGAGTAAATTTCTCAATTCCGGTTGCGCGGCTGCGTTTCTGGAATGCCCAGGGGCAATATCAGGCAGAGCCAGGGAAATTCAAAGTCTGGATTGGACCGAATGCCCTGGAAGGGTTAGAAAGCAACTTTATTTTACGTTCACAAGAATAAGCCATGAAATACAAAAAACCTTCTCCTCAAGATTTGCGCCGCGCCAATCAAAGTGAAATTTTGCGAAAAATATACTTTGAAGGGCCTATTTCGCGCCTGGAAATCAGCCAACAAATCGGCATCAGCCCTGCTACCGTCACCCACATTGTCAGTGATTTGCTTGCAAAAGACATTCTGGGTGAAACCGGTATGAAGTATGCCGACAGCGGCCGTCCAAGCACATTGCTGCAAATTAATCCCCAGTACGGTTATTTTATTGGCATCGAAGTTGGTGAAACATTTATTAAAGCCGAATTGTTCGATATTCTTTTTAATTCGTTATTTCAAAACTATTTTCCTTTAACCCGCCAGCAAATCCCCACGGAATCCATTGTTGATTTGATCGATCAATCCATCCAAGAGATGATCCGTCAGGCTGGCATATACACTGAGGAGATTATTGGTGCTGGCATCGGTTTTCCAGGTCTGGTGGACCCCGTCAAAGGCGTTTCCATCTTCACCCCCAATTGGGGCTGGCATAATGTATCCATCACCGCACAGCTAAATCAACGGCTCTCCATCCCAATTTTCATGGATAACGGCGCAAAAGCGATGGCCGTTGCTGAAATGCTGTTTGGCGCTGGCAAGGGGGTCAACAACCTGGCTGTCTTATTGGTAGGTACCGGGGTCGGCAGCGGTTTAATTGCCGATCGCAAACTCTTCCGCGGCACATCCAATAGCGCGGGTGAGTTTGGACACACCACACTGAATATCGATGGTCCAGCCTGCCGCTGCGGCAGCCACGGCTGCCTGGAAGCCTATATCGGTGCAAACGCGATTATTGACCGCTATCTACGCCTTGCCCCAGCAGCAGCCCTGCCTTCCGATGCGCAGATAGAAAATATGCAATTCATTTTGAACGCGTATCATCAAGGCGACCTGGCTGCAAGACAAACCATTCAAGAAACCCTGAAATATCTTGGGGCAGGAATAGCGAACCTGATTAACCTGTATAACCCGGAGATGCTGCTGGTGGGCGGCTGGTCCGGAGCGATGTTTGGCCAGCAATTCTTGCAAGAAATTCAGCAAATTTCCCAACAATATGCTCTACCGCAATCTTTTGAGAGAGCCTCGATCCAGCTCTGCCAGTTAGGCGATGAAAGCGTCACCGTGGGAGCAGCCGCCCTGGTTTTGGAGCACTTTTTTGAATTTGGCGATAAAACGGTTCTCATCCCCGCCTGAATTGACTGGAAGGTTTCAAGAGGATGGTTTTCCATCCTCTTTTTCTAAGAATTTAGTTCGTGTATTTTTTACACAAATAGAGTATAATCATCCTGATCATAAAATCCGATACAATAGAAAGGCAAAGGCGAATTAACACAAACTGGCAAAATTCATGCTCTGCCTGAATTTAAAATTCGCCGGACAGGTGCTCGTTGAACGGATTTTCACTGCTGGTTGGGATTGCCGCATCACTGGCTTTATGGGAGATCGCCTCCCGCGACCCGGAATCACAGGCGTTAGCGCGGGTTAAGGCCGGTCTGGCTGTGCTGGCACTCAGCCTGGTGGGAGCGCGCATTTCTTATGTGCTGTACTTTCCACGCTATTTTAACAATGATCTGCTGCGCATGCTGCGCTTCTGGGATGGCGGAGTAGCCTGGCCGGGCGCACTGATCGGTGCACTGTTAGGGCTTTTGCTGGCCGCGCTGGTCTGGCGCAAACCGTTCGGCATGGTAGCCGATGCTGTTTTGCCCCTCTTCCCCATCGTTAGCGCCGCCGCCTGGATGGGCTGCTGGCAGGCAGGCTGTTTTTACGGGATCGAAATGCCTTTCCCGGACGGCTGGGGAATCAATGTTCAGGACCCCACCGGAGCGATCGCCCACCGCATGCCGCTCCAACCGGCTGCGGCCGCCCTTGTGCTGATCTTGTTTTACTGGCTGGGCAGCATTTCCCTGCCGGCAGAGACCAGCGGCCTGCGTGCTGGAGTGGGATTTTTCCTGTTGGGTAGTGTTTTACGGCTATTTTCCAACTGGCGTGCAGACCCTCTCCCGCTGTGGCAGGGACTGCACACCGAACAACTGGTTTCAACCGGCTTGATTGCCCTGGGTGGATTAATCGCTCTGGCCAGTTGGCTCACTTATTTACGCAAAATCAGGCGGGAAGTCAGACGGGCAAAGAAGGCCAAATCGTCCAATCCCTCCTCCTCAGTATCTCCATTCTAATTTTATTTACTGGCAAACCCTATGAAAATAACCATTGCTCTCTCTCAAATCAATACTGTCTTGGGCAACGTCCAGGCCAACCTGGAAAAGCACCTTGCCCTGGTGAAAGAAGCACAGGCCGGTGGAGCCGATTTGCTAATTTTCCCCGAATTATCACTGACGGGGTATGTGCTCCAGGACTTAACGCCCACAGTTGCCCTGCGTCCCACCGCTGACGATCCGATTTTTCGCCCGCTGCTGGAAGCCAGCCAGAAACTGGATTTACTGGTTGGTTTTGTGGAAGAAGACACGCGCAACCGCTTTTATATTGCCGCGGCGTATCTCTCGCGCGGACAGGTACTGCACGTGCACCGCAAGGTCTATTTGCCAACCTACGGGCTGTTTGATGAAGGCCGTTTCTTTGCACTGGGTGACTCGTTGGCCGCCTTTGACACCCGTTTTGGGCGTGTGGGCGTGTTGATCTGTGAAGATTTCTGGCATGCCTCGCCGCCCTATCTGCTCTGGCTAGATGGCGCAGACTTGCTCTTGCTCACTTCCGCATCCCCCGGGCGCGGACTGAACGCCAATGATATGCTCGAATCGGCGCGCTGGGTGGATCACATCAACCGCGCCTATGCCAGCCTGTACACCTCTTTTGTGGTCCATGCCAACCGGGTTGGTTATGAAGACGGATTGAACTTTTGGGGTGGGTCGGCCATTTACGATCCCAATGGTGACCTGATTACCCGCGCACCTTATCACGAAGAGTCGCTTACCCTGGGCGAAATTGACCTCAACCAGCTTCACCGCACCCGCGCCCGCCTGCCGCTGCTGCGTGACGAGCGCACCGCCCTGGTTCAGCGCGAATTAGAGCGCATTCTAAGCAGCCAGGGCCGTAATTCAGGTCACTAAGGAGAGCCGCCATGATCGACTTAACTATCAACGCTCAATTAGCTCGCAAGATCCTCACCGGTTTCATCCGTTCAGAAATCACGCGCACAGGCATGAAAAAAGCCGTACTTGGTCTTTCCGGCGGGATTGATTCAGCCTTATCCTGCTTCCTGGCCGCAGAAGCCCTCGGGCCGGAAAATGTGCTGGCCATCCGCATGCCGTACAAATCTTCCTCACAAGATTCACTGGATGATGCCCAGAAAGTCATCGATGCCACCGGCGTCCAACACATGACCATCGAAATTACCCCCATGGTGGACCCATTAATTGCCTATTTCCCGGATATGGACAATATGCGCAAGGGCAACATCATGGCACGGATGCGCATGGTGGTTCTGTACGACCAATCGGCCGCGTTTCGCGGGCTGGTAGTTGGCACGGGCAATAAGACCGAAATATTGCTCGGATATTCCACCCTGTACGGCGACTCGGCCTGCGCACTCAACCCGATTGGTGATTTGTACAAGACCCAGGTCAGGCAGCTTTCCCGCGACCTGGGTGTGCCGGAATCCGTCATCTCCAAAGCGCCCTCGGCGGATTTATGGTCCGGGCAGACCGATGAAGGCGAATTGGGATACACCTATGCGGATGCGGACCAGCTGCTTTACCTGCTGGTGGATCAACGCTACACACCGGATGAATGCATCCAGGCCGGGTTCAATCAAGCATTTGTGCATAGTGTGGTCGAGCGAGTACGCCGCAACCAGTTTAAACGCATTTTGCCGCCGATTGCCAAGCTGAGCAACCGCACCATCGGCTACGACTTCTTGTATCTGCGCGATTGGGGAACCTAAACGGCCTTTTATCCCAATTCTGCTTCAACAAGTACAACCCCGCGTGCTGATTTACCAAAGCCGCGGGGCTGTTTCTTTAAAAACAACCATGCTGTACCTTTTTCCATCCAAGAGTTAACACTTTTCTTAAGTGCTGCTCCAACCTACTGGTGAATGAGTGGGGTTTCGGTTATGATGGTTTTGTGCGTAAAGCAGATTTCCCATTTCTGGCGGACTGGTTCGCCATTACCCTGCGCTGGATGTCTCTGGTCGGCGCAGCGTTAATGGTTGGCGTGGTATGCGCACCGATCAATCTGTTTTCATTGTGCATCTTAGGCGGTTTAGGCTTATGGAATGTGTTTATTACCATCCTTGCAGCGAATAACCGCCGCCTGGTAGCCCACCGTTTTGTAAATGTACTGGTTGATTTTTTAGGCGGGGCGGGCCTTTTCATTTTTAATGGCAATCTTTCCGGGCCGTTGATCTGGATCGGCATTTTAGCCATCCTTTCTTCTGCGGTGTACTTTGAATGGCGCGGCTCCCTGGTCACGGCTTTGATCTTTTCGATCACCCAGGCGGGTTTTGCTTTTATCACCAACGGTTTTTCAAAAATTGAGCAATTTTTGCCCATTTGGGGGCTCACCGCAGGGATCAACCTGATCCTTGGGCTGGTGTTTGGTCTGCTCAGCCTGCGCATGATGAAAATTGTGCGCAAACGCTACCAGGAACAGTTAATAATTCGCACCGAATCAGAACGCAAAGCCCAGCTGCAAGAGCGGCGGCGTATGCAAACATTTTATGAAATGACCGAAGCGCTCAGTGCCACCTTAAATTACCAGGTAGTGCTCAATACCGCGCTCGATTTAAGCGCCAATGCGATGATTGGCGAACAGGAAGACACGCGCTTAATCAGCGCGGTCCTGTTATTTGGTGAAAAAGATCTGACCATTGGTTCGGCTCGCGGGCTTTCGCCCACCGATTTGCGCCAATCCTTTCCGGCGGATGCAGGTATCCTGGCAGAGGCGATTAAACGCGGCGAGCCGCAGCACACCACCGAACCCACCCACGACCCAGAACTCAGCCGCCTGCTCTCACTGCAGCCCTGCAAATCTGCCCTGGCCTTACCACTGCTGCGCGGACTGGATGCCTACGGTGTGCTCTTATTTGCCCACGTAGAGGCAAATTTCTTCCACCAGGAACGCCGAGAATTACTGGAAATCATCAGCCACCAGGCCACCACTGCCATCCAAAACGCCCGTCTTTTTCAAGAAATTCGCGAGGAAAAAGAGCAGATCATTGCCAGCCAGGAAGATGCGCGTAAAAAATTGGCGCGCGACCTGCATGACGGACCAACCCAATCGGTCTCTTCCATCGCAATGCGCCTCAGTGTGGCACGGGTGATGCTGGAACGAGCCCCGCAAGACCTGCCCAAAGAGCTGGCAGAAATTGAAGACCTGGCGCGCAAAACCACACAGGAAATCCGGCATATGTTGTTCACACTGCGCCCGCTGGTTTTAGAAGCGGAAGGGTTAATCCCGGCGCTGCAAACAATGGCCGATAAAATGCGCGACACCTACCACCAAAACGTACTGATCGAGGCCGACCCGCAGGTGGTGGAATTACTGGAGACAGCCAAACAAAGTGCAGTCTTTTCAATTTCTGAAGAAGCGGTCAATAATGCCCGCAAACACGCGGAAGCCAGCCAGATTCGAGTTTCCTTAAAATTTATTACCCGCGATCGCAGTATGGCTTTATTAGAAATAGCTGACAACGGCAAGGGTTTTGATGTACAATCAATACAGTCGTCTTATAACCGGCGTGGCAGTCTGGGGATGATCAACTTGCGCGAACGAACTGAACTGGTCAGTGGTGCGCTGCACATCGAATCCCAGCCCGGCAAAGGGACGCGCATTCAGATTGTTATCCCGCTCACCGAAGAAGCGGCTGATCGCCTGCGGCGCGGTTTGTTAGCCAAAGGAAATCCCAGCTAAATCCATTTGAGGAAAAATTTATGCCCTTGGCAGCCGGATTGTATTACACGGTGTACGAGGGGGGGAACCAAGAACAGAAACCCGTGATCTTGATTCACGGGGCAGGCAGCGATCATCTCTGCTGGCCTGCAGAACTGCGCCGGTTAACCGGGTATACGGTGCTGGCGGTGGACCTCCCCGGACACGGGCGTTCCGAGGGGGTCGGAGCGCAATCAATTGAAGCATATACAGCAGCCCTGGTTGACCTGCTGGCCACCCTCAAGCTGTACCAGGCTGTTTTTATCGGCCATTCGATGGGCGGCGCAATTGCTCTGAACATGGCCCTTGATTACCCCCAACACACCGCCGCGATTGGATTAATTTCCAGCGGAGCGTACCTGGGTGTGCCGCAAGGCATGGTACAGGCACTCTCCAGCCCCCTGACCGCTCCTGCCGGTTTGCAAACCCTTCAAGAATTGCTCAGCTCAACCTCATTACCCGCTGCACTATCCAGCAAGGTTATGGAAGGATTTAAGAAAACCCGCCCCAGTGTCTTATACGGCGACTGGCTGGCCTGTTCCCGGTTTGATCTGCGCCGCCACGCCGCCGAAATTGGCATCCCGGCCTATGTGGCATGCGGAACAGAAGACCGGCTGACCCCGCCGCAGTTCTCCAATTTCCTGGCAAACACCCTACCCAACGCTACTTTGCAAACCTTCACAGGTGCAGGGCACATGCTGGTTCTGGAAAGAGCTTGCGAACTGCGCGCCGGAATTTTAGGCTTGTTGGAAACACTCAAGCCCAGTCCGCTGCCGGAAGATTTCAATATTCACAAAACCCCGGCAGAAAATGCGCAAATTTCTCAGACCAAACCCTGGTTTAGAGATATTCCCTGAGCTGGCGGGAGCGGCGCGGATGGCGCAACCGGCGCAGCGCTTTGCTTTCAATCTGGCGAATACGCTCGCGGGTCAGACCAAATTTTTGGCCGACTTCTTCCAAGGTGTAGGTATGCCCGTTTTCCAACCCAAAGCGCAGGCGTAAAATTCGCGCCTCGCGGGGAGGAAGTGTATCCAGCACATCCTCAATTTTTTCCCGCAGCATTTTGCTGTAGGCACTCTGAATGGGGGTGGGGGTCACATTATCTTCAACGAACATTCCCAATTCAGAATCTTCTTCATCTTCATTGATTGGGCTTTCCAGGGAAAGCGGCAGCCAGGAAACGCGCATCATCCAATCGACCTTGGTGATCGGCACATTTAAGGCTTCGGCCAATTCTTCTGTATTGGGCTGGCGTCCCAGTTTTTGTTCCATTTCATGGGTCAGGCGGTATAACTGGCGGATACGATCCACCATGTGCACCGGTACGCGAATCGTGCGTCCCTGATCAGCAATTGAACGGGTGATCGTCTGCCGGATCCACCAGGTAGCGTAGGTGGAAAAGCGAAAACCGCGTTTATACTCATATTTTTCCACGGCTTTCATCAACCCCAGATTGCCCTCCTGGATCAGGTCCAGGAACGGCACACCCCGGCCCATGTAGCGCTTGGCAATGCTAACTACCAGGCGGGTATTGGCTTTAATCAGGTGCTCGCGTGCCAGTACCCCGTCCGCCATTTGCTGCTCCAGTTCCTGGCGGCGCGAAGGCGAGCAGCTGCCGTTTAATTTTTCCAGGGCTTTGCGCGCATACCGTCCTCGTTCAATCCGCTTTGCCAGCTCTTGTTCCTCGTCCATTGCCAGCAGCGGTACACGCGACATTTCCTTGAGGTACAGTCCAATCGTGTCGTCACTTGAAATTGACTCTACGTTGACACAACCTTCCGCATTATCTTCTGCAAAATCTTCTTCTTCCGGAAAATTTGCTTCATTTTCCCGGTCGTACAATTCCACGCCATGCCGGCGCAGTGTCACCACCATCGCTTGAAGGCGTTCAGCATCATGGCTGACATCCGGATAAACCTCCATTAAATCTTCGGTGGTTAAGTATCCTTGAACATCAGCTTTTTCCAGCAACATGCTCAGAATTTCTGAGCTTCGTTTGCGCCTGCCCGGATTTGCCACTGAATTTCCTCCTGACGAGATTTACCCCACTTGCCGAATCCGTCCGGTCGCAAGGTGAGAAAAAACAGCACCCACCTGGTGAACCTACAATACGTCGGGAAAAACAATCCTGGAACGACTTACTTGAAACAATGACTCTTGGCCCTCTCTGAGTCGCTGAATAAAACTACAGGCCGGCAGCCCGGCGGTTGACCTCTTACTCTTCTAATTCCACCCGTCCCTGGTGCTCGCAGGTCGATTCGTTTAAGTTTGTTCCGCAAATCATACAAAGACCTTTGCACTCCGGGCGACAGACTGGTTTGATTGGCATCTCAACAATGAGATAATCCCGCGTTAGAATACCGAGATCAATATGACCATCTTCAGGCACAATCAATTCGGACTCAGGCGAACGGCGGAATTTAAAAGCAAACAATTCGGTATAGGTCGCATGTAATAACTGATGATACTCTTCCAAACAACGAACACATTCGGCAGTATGCTTCCCCTCAAATTCTGCCTCAACCAACAAGCCTTGCGGCGTGCGGCTGATATGTGCCACTCCCTTGAAATTCGTCAACAACAGATCCTGCGACAAGACAACTTCGGGATATTCGAAACTGAAATCCCGGGATGTCCCAATCGGGGCATTAATCAAAAAACCTACATTAATTCGCAGCGGTCGGCGTGGATGATTCACTGGGAAATAGCTACTTAAAAGGTATAATTCCTGACATTGGCATTATATCATAGCGATTCGGCCTAGTCAAGTTATTATGATTAATTTAATAAAAATCAAAGGAAACAGTATGATTTCATTATTAATTGCCAGCACCAACCGGGGAAAATTAAAAGAAATCCAGGCCATCTTAAATGATCTGCCCTGCCAGCTGCTTTTGCCAGCCGACTTGGGAATCACCCTGGAGGTGGAAGAAACCGGCCAGACCTACGCAGAAAATGCGGCACTAAAAGCCAACGCATACTGCCAGGCATCCAATTTGATCACCCTGGCAGACGATTCGGGGCTGGAAGTGGATGCATTAGACGGCGCACCCGGCTTGCATTCCGCGCGTTATTCCACCAAACCAGGCGCCACCGATGCAGACCGGCGCGCCTATCTATTACAAAACCTTCATCCGCTGCCTGTTCCGCCAGGTGCGCCCGGCTGGCCTGCTCATTTTCACGCCACGGTAGCGATTGCAGTTCCACAGGCAGACTTAATCTTTACAGAAGGCGATTGCCCCGGATGGATCATTCCCGAAGAACGCGGGCAGAATGGGTTTGGCTATGACCCCATTTTTTACCTGCCGGAATACGGCAAAACGATGGCGGAACTACCCTCGGAAGTGAAAAACCAGATCAGCCACCGTGCCCGGGCTCTCCAGGCAGCGCTCCCCATTCTGCGGCAGTTAATCGAAAAATAAAAAGAGCTTTTTAACCGGAGGTGAGACTTGAACGTTTCAGATGCGATTCGATATAAGCGCGCCGTGCGTGAATTTCAAGACCAGCCGCTGCCCGAGCAAGTGATCCAAACCATCCTCAAAGCTGGCCGCCGCTCTCAGTCCTCCAAGAACACCCAACCCTGGCATTTTATTGCCATCACCGAGAAAACCACACTGAAAGCCTTATCTGAATGCGGCACCTGGGCAGGACACCTGGCTGGGGCTGCTTTGGGCGTAGCGATCGTCCACCCTGATCCGGGTGAAAAATTTCAGACGATGTTTGATGTGGGACAGACGGCTGCCTATATGCAGCTGGCTGCCTGGGAGTTGGGCGTTGGCTCTTGCCTGGCCTCCATTTACGAACCAGATAAAGCCCGCGAATTGCTCGGCTTTCCAAAGGAATTATATCTGCGCATTGCCATCTCCTTTGGCTACCCGCTAGACGCGCAGGTACTGACCCGCCCGCCGCAGAAAGGCGGGCGCCAACCCCTCGATCAAATGGTACACCGCGAACGTTGGTGAGTGATTAAATCCAATAGGCAGGCAGCGCAGGCAGTTGTTTGATAATCCCGTTAAACGTGTCGTCCAATACTGCGCCCAGGTTAATACAGGCCAGCGAAAGCAGCGCCAGTAAACAAAGCAGGAAAATGATTTGCCAGTTTCGCTTTTTCATTGAAATTTCCCTGCTTTGATCATACAATATTTCTTGTTCGTTCAATCAGTTTTCCTGTTCCAAATCCAAGTCCAAATCAATATTTATTTGCTGCCCCCGGAATCAGAAATCACCCATCGTGCCGGATGATTCCAATGCGTATTCCTGCCAGACAGGCGCAGCAAAGAGCGTTACCGGAAATCTTTATCGCGATTGATCTATGATGGAGTCACCATGCCCGCACAACTTCTGAGTCAAATCCTCGCCTCTTCCACGCGCCTGGCCATGCCAATTGGAGTCTATGCCGGATTGGAAATTACCCGCGCCAGTGTCTGGGAAGCTGCCAGCAATCCGCAGGCGCAGCTTGATTCGCAATTAGCCATGTTTGAACGCTTCCAAATTCCCTTCTTCCTGACCGCAATGGACCTCAGCCTGGAAGCAGAGGCGTTCGGCTGTGAAATTATGGCCTCCGAAACAGAAATTCCAACCGTCGTTGGGCGCAAGGTCACTAATTCTGCAGAATTGGATGCTTTACCTACACCCCAGCCAGGTGACGCCCGCACCTGGGTCGCATTGGAAGCGATTCGCCGGATGAAAGCCAGCGCCCCCGCCGGTGTGCCAGTAATGGCCGGTATGATTGGACCTTTTTCGCTGGCTGCGCGTCTGTTTGGAGTTTCTGAGACTCTTAAATTAACGGCTACCGATCCCGGCTTAATGACGGCTTTGGTGCAGCGCGCCACGGATTTTCTAACAACCTATGCCTGCGCCTTGCGGGATGCCGGTGCAGACGGGGTGATTATGGCTGAACCAACCGCCGGGTTAATCTCACCGCGCGGGGTAAGCAAATTTGTGTCCCCCTATGTCAAACAGATGATCACTGCCGCTGAGACCGAATCCTTCAGCCTGATTTTGCATAATTGCGGAGCGCGGCTGGTGCATCTGCCGGCCTTGTTGGAATCCGGCGCGTCCAGTTATCACTTTGGCCAGCCGATGGATCTTCTGGCGGCACTGGCACAGACGGACCGGCAAATTGTTCTATGCGGCAACCTCGACCCCACCAGTGTATTTTATGATCTTGCCCCAGCCGAAGTGGCACAGCGTACCCGCCAATTACTGGCGGATACGGCTGCTTATGCCAATTTCATCATTTCCTCCGGCTGCGACCTGCCGCCAGGCACGCCCCTGGCCAGTATGGATGCATTTTACGCTGAGGTTGCTGCGTTTAATGCCAGCCGGGGTTAAAACACCGTCTAGACTTTGAAGTCCATATCCAGGTAGGGGACATTGTTTTCAATGCGTTCGCGGCGGCCGTTCATAAACCACTTTGGCCACGGGTCCAGGTTGTCCAGGTCGCAGGCGCGGTGAATAACAATGTATTGCCCCAATTCGCAGAACTGCAAAAATAACGGCACCTGTTCCAGCCAGGCATCCTCCAGCTCATTCTCCTGGCGGTAGCCGCTAACCAGCGCCGGCCATAGTTCGCGCGCAAAATCCTCGCGCGGTCCCGGCTTGGGCGGGTAAACACAGGTGCTGAACAGGCCGTAGGCCAGATCGTACAGATACCAGTTATAGACGCAGTCATCAAAATCAATAAACTTGACCCAGCGTCCGTCCGTCAGGAAGTTGTGCGGATGGGCGTCATTATGCACCAACCCAAACGACCGGGCATCCTGCGGCAAGGCGCGCATCCGGGCAACTGTGTCATACAGCTTTGCAATCACCTTATCCTGCCCGCGCAGATATACCTCGGCGCGGGTGATTTCCACTTCTTCATCCCAACGCGGGCGGTGCACAGCCGGGTTGGCGGGCTGGTAACTGCGCGAGAGCCGGTGAATTTTCCCTAAAGCGCGTCCCCAGGCTTCGTACAGGTGTTCGTTAAAGTCAGCTCCCTCCGGGTGGCGTCCCTCGATCTTTTCAAAGCAAACCGCGTTGAAATAGGAACCGTCCTCCAGCGGGATCACCTCGACCGGGTTTCCAGCCTGAGAGGGCAGCGGGCGGACCACATCCGCACCGTTCGCCGAGAGATAAGAAAGCCATTCCAATTCAGCCAGGTTCAGGTCCAACGACTTTTTGGCACTGTGCGAAATGCGCAAAATTGCGGCCTGACCATTGCGAGGGACCTCAAATAAAAAATTTTCAAACCCATCCAGCGCAACAGCCTGCTGCGATTGAAAGCCAAAGCAGTCAGCCGCATTGCGTAATATATCCGTATTGAATTTTTGTTGAATTTCTTTTTCCATAAGACCAAAGCCAATGAATTAAAGGTGGATCATACGAGGCGTTTTCCCCAAAAACAAGATACTGAGCGCAAGCCGAATTATAATCGGTTTGTCCGCTGGCCGGATTTATCCTATACTTATTTCAGGTTTTATTCTCCCTTCCCCAAGAGGTCCAATCATGAATACCCCCAAAGCACTGCGTTACAGTATGTTCGGTTTGCTTTACTTCACCCAGGGCACCATTCTTAGCTACTTCACAGCCCTGAACGCGCTTTATTTTCTCTCGCGCGGCCTCACCATGACCAGCGTGGGCATCTTTTCATCGATTGCATTGATCCCGTTTGTAATTAAGATTTTCTTTGGGCTGCTCAGTGACAAGGTCAGCCTGTTTGGTATGGGACACCGGCGGCCTTATATTCTGCTCGGCCTGTTCATCCAACTGGTTTGCCTGATTATTGCGCCGTTTATCGACCCGGCGCGTGCTTATTGGGGTTTTGTTGCCCTGGCCTTCATCCTGCAGCTGGGTATGGCGCTCTATGACACCTGCACCGACGGCCTTGCGCTGGATACCACCCCCATCAGCGAGAAAGGCACCATCCAGGGGTTCATGGTTGGCGGGCGCGCCGTGGGCGTAATTGTGACGGCCTCGGTGGTCGGATTGTTGGCACAGAGCGCATCCTGGCAGGCGGTTTTCTGGCTGCTGGCCGGGCTGACGATCCTGCCCATCCCCCTGGTCTTATCCATGCGGGAAGGCGCCGAAACCCGCGAGCGCGAATTTGATTGGAAAGCCTTTGGT
>JAJUJY010000059.1 GCA_029265085.1 Chloroflexota bacterium | reverse complement strand
GTCCAACAAATTGGTGGCGCTCTGAATTCAGCTCGATTGTATCGTGAAGCAACCGAAGGGCGCAAACTGGCTGAAGAGGCAAACCGATTAAAAAGCCGTTTGCTTTCGGTAATTGGGCACGAACTTCGTACTCCTTTAAATTTAATTGTCGGATTGAGCGAAATTGTTCTAAAAAGCACCGAAGAATCTTCTTCCTTGTTACCAGAAGTCACCCAGAAGGATATTGAACATAT
Source organism: Chloroflexota bacterium (assembly GCA_029265085.1). The sequence continues at coordinate 23,989 of JAJUJY010000059.1, read as the reverse complement.
TTATGCCTATTCACAGCATCTTGCCGGGTTGGTGGGTGATGTGCTTGATCTGGCAACCAGTGATGCGGGGCAATTACGCTTGATCAATGATTTTGTTGATTTAGGTCAGGCGCTTCAATTGGTGTGTGAAAGTGGTAAACAATTGGCAACCGATAAAGGCCTTGTCTGGAAAGCTGATATCCCTGATAGCGGTCCGTGGGTTTGGGGAGATCGTATGCGCTTAAGGCAGGTTGCGCTCAATTTGATTAATAATGCAATCAAGTTTACCGACCAGGGCAGTGTAACCTTCCGGTTGGTTGTAAACTCGAACGACTCAGTAACCGTGTCGGTCACCGATACCGGGTTAGGTATTTCGCAGGAAGACCAGCAAGTCATTTTTAATGAATTTCGCCAATCGGATAAAAGCGTAATGTTGGGATATGGTGGATTGGGGTTAGGCTTAGCAATCAGCAAACGGTTGGTTGAACTTCATGGAGGAACAATTGGCGTTCACTCTTCCGGAAAAACGGGGGCCGGATCAACTTTTTATTTCATATTGCCAACAGTGCCGATCCCCGGTGAGCGAATTCGCCATATCGATTTGCCTGTGGGAATCACCTCTGTGTTGGTATTGTCAAGCCAGCTTGAAGGTACGAAAACCTTAATCGATCGATTAGCCCATCGGGGAATTCAAGTGCAGGTTCATGGGTTAGGCGATCCACTTGATTTGCCATCCATGTTGTTTGATCCTTTGCCCGATGCTGTATTGATTGACGTCAGTGATGATGCCAGTTTGGGATGGGAAGCTGTTAAATTAATAAAAACCATTCCGTTAGCACGTGATGTGCCGGCCATGCTGTTCAAATCTTCTGGAGACACAGGCACACTGTTTGAACTAAATTATCTGACCAAACCCATAGAGCCGGTTGAATTATCAAAGGTTTTGGACCAACAGCCGATTTTTATTAACAGCCAACATCCCACACGCAACGTGTTGGTAGTTGAGGATGACATCAATACACTCGAGTTAAATGCGCGAATCGTGCAATCCCATTCACTGGGTAATCACGTTCTAAAAGCTCAAAACGGGCATGAAGCATTAAAAATTTTGGCTAAAGAGAATGTTGATTTGATCTTGTTAGATCTGCAAATGCCGCAAATGGACGGGTTTGCTGTGATCGAATATCTTCGCGAACACGAGGAATTGCGAAAAATTCCTGTCATTGTGGTGACAGGAACCGTGCTCACGGAACCGGAAATGGAGCGATTGAACCGCGGGGTAACCACGATTTTAGAAAAGGGCTTGTTTAGTCTGGATGAAACCATTGACCGGATCACCATTGCGCTGGAACGAAAACGCCGCTTGAGCGGTGAGGCACAGCGATTGGTACGAAAGGCAATGGCTTACATTCACGAGCATTATGTTGAAAACATCTCACGACATGACATTGCGCAACATATTAATGTCTCCGATGATCATCTGACATTCTGTTTTCGGCAGGAATTAGGTGCCACTCCCATCGATTATTTGCAGCGATATCGCGTGCATCAGGCTCGGCAGTTATTAAAGGATAGCGACCGCAGTATTAGCGAAATTTCTTTGGATGTTGGCTTTACGGATAGTGGTTACTTCAGCCGAATTTTCCGCCGGATTGCCGGTATGTCTCCGGAAAATTTCCGGCGTTCAGTGTAATGTTGCCAGATTAACCTGCCAAAGGAATATACAAATCCACCTACCCTGCGAGATTGGTATGCCTGGCAAGGTGCTTTTGGTGTTAACTTTTCCTTAGGCAATTCCATAAGGTACATGCTATGAATCCTCCTGGTCGCGCACGGTTTTGTCCATGTAATTCATGGACAAAATTTTTATAATAAAAATGAAAGCGTTACCAATTTTCAGGATAGGATTGGTTATGGAAATCACCTTGAAAGAAATTGCTAAATTGGCCGGGGTTTCCATTGCGACCGCTTCGCGGGTTGCAAATAATTTGCCGGGTGTAAAAGCAAAAACTCGGGAACATGTGCTGCAAATCATCCAGCAATATCATTACCAACCTGATCTGGCCGCGCGATCCTTAGCGCAGCGTTCAAACAAAAAATCCACCCAGGCAAAAGAATCCTGAAGATCCCATTGATCAGCAACAAGTGTAAATTGGTTGAAAGGAGCGAAATCTTCATTCTAAGGAAAAGTTTTGATCCTTGTTCGTCAAACTTGTGGATGACACCCTTTGAATAGTGGTGTTTAATAACCTCCGGAATTAATCCGGAATCCAAGTTCACCTGTAGTTCAAATTTTTAAGGAGCAAAGAAGATGAAAAAAGCGTTTTTGTTTGCTATGGCCATTTTGGTCATCTTGAGCATGGCTTTGTCTGCCTGTTCAACGCCGGCAGCGACGGAAACACAGCCCGCTGCGGATACTGGTTCAACGACCACGGAAGCTACCAAAGCCCCTGAAGCTCCCGCAGAGAAAGTAACCCTGCGCGTGCTGGTTCACCAGAACCCGCCAATGGTTGCCTTCATGGAAGAATTCAACGCCAAATTCCAGGAAAAGTATCCGAATGTGACGGTTGATATGTCCGTCGTGAATGCGAATGATCTGAGCACCGTCACCCAGACTCGCTTGACCGCCAACGACATTGACGTGATCGATATCTTCGGCTTTGCAAATGCAGCCCAGCCCTACATGAAGAATGTTGATCCCCCAAACTGGCAGCAGTTAATTGAAGCTGGCCTGCTGATGGACATCACCGATCAGCCATTCGTGAAGAATTACGACGAGCCCACGATCAAAGATGCCGGTTCCTATAACGGCAAGGTGTATGCGGTCAATCTCGGACGTGTTTCTTACAGCGGTATCTACTATAATAAAGATCTGTTCGCTGCCAATAACCTCACCGTTCCTACTACCTGGAGCGAACTGGCAAAGGCTTGCGAAACCTTCGTTGCTGCTGGTACCCCCTGTATGACCGCCGGTGGTAAAGATGGCTGGCCTATTTTTGTGGGTGCGTACGGCTTAACTGGCTCCATTTATCCTGATCAGGCTGGCCTGGTGGAAGGTCTGTGGACCGGTACGATCAAATGGAATGACGAGAAGTCCCTGGGTATGTGGGAAAAGATGAAGGTTTACGCCCAGAATATGATGGAAGAGGGTGCAAGTGGTGTGGCTGGTGATGCGGCTCCCGGTCGCTTTGCTTCCGGCGCAGTAGCCATGTTCCCCGGCGGTACCTGGTATGCCTCCGCGATCGAAGCGGCTGAACCGGCCTTCGATTGGGGCTATATCCCCTTCCCAGGCTCTGACAATGCTGACGACAACAAGTATTTGTTTGGTAAATACGACCAGGGTTGGGCGATTGCGGCCAAGACCCCTAACAAAGATGCAGCTATTGCGTACCTGACCGAATTCTCAGCCCCCGAAAATTACCAGGCCTTCGCCAATGCTGTTGGTTTCATCCCCACGCAGCCAACCGCCACGTTAGATACCAAGATCGGTGCCGAAGTGGCTCCGTACCTGGCTAACTTCCGCGTAGGTTACGAACAGTATTGGGTTGCCCCGAAGGGCGCCGGACAGTTCGCCAACCCGTGGGCTTCCTACTTCGCGCCTTTTGGTACCTATGACGATGCGAAAGAACTGGCTGACAAGGTCCAGGCTGACCTGCAGTCCGGTCTCGACGCAGCAAAATAAGACCTTTTCTATTCAGGCTTCCCACCCGGTCGGTGGGAAGCCTGAAACCTTGATCAGGAAAGAGGAGGGATAGCATGAACTATCATTTTGGTCGTGGTTGGTCAAGAGCGTTACCCTATTTGTTGCTGCTCCCTGGGATTGCTTTCTATTTATTGATCTCACTCGGACCGTCGCTGGCGACCTCAGTGTATTCGCTGACGGATGCCACGGGGTTGAAAGGTGCAGCGATTAATTGGGTCGGCCTGGCAAACTACAAAGAATTCCTCCTGATGGGGCAAGCGTCTAAAGATAACTTTGCGGCATTAGGCCGAACGCTGATTTTCTCATTTTTTGTCACTACGATCCAGTTTTTAATTGGCCTGGCAGCGGCTGTCATTTTGAATAATCCCCGTATTCGCGGCCGCAATTTCTTTCGCACGATTTATTTTATGCCGGTTATCCTGGGTGTAGTTATTCAAGGCTTAATCTGGACCTTGTTCCTGTACCCATTGGGCGGTCCCATGGCGGAGCTGCTTAAGTTGTTTGGGCTGCGCTCGGAGTTTTTGGGTGGCCCACCTACTCAGGCATTCATGTGGGTCATTGTTGTCCAAATCTGGGCTAACGTGGGGGTCACCATGATGATCTTTTTATCAGGGTTGCAAACAATTTCTACGGAAATGTACGAGGCAGCCCGCATTGATGGTGCAAGTAACTGGCAAGTTTTTACCAATGTTACCTGGCCATTATTAACCCCCAGTGTCAATACCAACCTTCTGTTAAATATTATTGGAAGTTTACAAGCGTGGCAATTATTCCTGGTGCTGATTGGGTATCGTAACAATACGCAGGTGTTGGGCTACCTGATTTATGCAATGGGCTTTGGCCAAACCTCTGGTAGTGTTACCAGCAGCTTCCGGCAAGGCTATGCAGCAGCAGCTTCGATGGTTCTGTTTGTCCTGGTTTTGGTGATCGGATTGCTAGTACAGAATATTCTGCGCCGCAGAGAAGAAAGGATCATGGGATGAGCAACTTGACCCGCGCCTCTCGTAAACCTATTAATTGGGGATTGATTGCCTCATATCTATTCCTGATTATATTGGCCGTCGCTTATCTTGGTCCGCTGCTCATGTTGGTTAATACTTCGCTGAAGACCATGCCTGCTTTTATGAAGGATGCGGCAGGACTGACCACGACAATCAACTTCAAGAATTTTACGGATGCCTGGCAGAAAGCAAACTTTCCGCAGTATCTCTTAAATTCTCTGATTTACACCTTCTCAGCGACGGCTATCTACACCATTACTGCAGTTTTTGTGGCTTTCCCAATTGCGCGAAAGTACGTCAAATATTCTGGCCCATTGTTGACACTTTTTGTCATTGCTTTGTTTTTACCGCCTGCGCTGATCCCGCAATTTCAATTAATCTTGAACCTGGGCTTATATAACAATCCCATTGGCTACATTATGCTGTTTTTGGTCAATCCAATGGGTATCATCATCCTGGTCAATTACATTAAAACACTTCCTACAGAACTGGATGAAGCAGCAGCCCTGGAAGGTTGTGGATATTTCCGCTTTGTTTGGTCGATTGTGCTGCCATTGATCCGGCCAGCCATTGCCACCGTGATTGTTCTGCATGCCATTGGCATCTGGAATGAAATCATTGCGCCAACCATCTACCTGACCAACAAGAATTATTACCCCATCACGCGCGGATTAATTGTTTTCCAGGGAGTTTATGGAAGCAATTGGCCTACACTGGCCGCTGCGGTGCTGATGTTGACCTTCCCGATGGTGGTGATGTTCCTGTTCTTGCAGCGCTACATTGTTTCCGGTCTGACCGCTGGTGCAGTGAAAGGCTAACTGTTAATTAAAAGCCACTGGGAAAAACCATTCTGGCTGACACAAAGGGGCAGAAAGGGGTTCTGCCCCTCCACAATCTATTGACTGACCCATCCTGTTTAGGCTAAGCCTGAATAAGATGATTGTTCACACTGGTTATTTTCAGAGGAGTATTCCATGCGTCTTAATTTTTATTCTCGTCAGGTTGTGCGCTTGATACTGGCAATTGTCTTGCTGTCTATGTTGGCAGCGTGTGGAGCACCCTCACCCAAAATTTCTCCTCCTGAAGGCTACGAATTACTTTGGAATGATGAATTCGATGGCAAAACGATTGATCCAAAGAACTGGACTTATGATCTTGGCGCGGGTGGATGGGGCAATGGGGAAGCCCAATATTATACCAACCGCCCGGAGAATGCACGCATCGAAAATGGGATGTTGGTGATTGAAGCCCTGCAGGAAAAATATGAAGGCTCATACTACACATCCGCTCGTTTGAAGACTCAAGGTCTGCAAAATTTTCAATACGGGCGTATTGAAGCACGCCTCAAAGTGCCAGCAGGCAAGGGGTTGTGGCCCGCTTTTTGGATGTTGGGTTCATCCTTTAACGGTTCCAATTGGCCTGATTGCGGCGAGATCGATATCATGGAATACATTGGCAAAGAGCCGGACCTGATCTTTGGCACTGCTCACGGCCCTGGCTATTCTGGCGCATTGGGCATCAGCAAGTGGAATCGACAGAGCTTCAACATTGCCGATGACTTTCACACGTATGCAATTGAATGGCAAGAAGGACAGATTGATTGGTATTTTGATGGCCAGTTATACCATACGGTGACACGAGCGGATGTCGGTGACCGGGAATGGGTGTTTGACCAGCCTTATTTCATCATTCTTAACCTTGCAATTGGCGGAGTCTTGCCCGGACCGGTTGGCCTGGATGTAACGTTTCCGAGACAGTATCTTGTAGATTATGTTCGTGTGTTTCAAAAGGTGAAGTAAAGCGCCTTATTACAGATTTATTGGTTGTTCAGGAATTAAATAATGATAGAAATGGTTAGTGATAAACCTGTGGCCCAGGAAATAATTTTTTTCGATGATTTTAATGCGCCGGTTCTCGATCGTACAAAGTGGAACGTAATCGTGACGGGTGAAGTGTTCAATAAAGAGCAGCAGGCTTATATCGACTCAGTGGATACGATTTACACCATCCCCGGACAGGTGGAAGATGCTTGCGGGGTGCTGGTGATTCATCCGCGTTGGCGGCCAAATTTTTTGACCGCAGACGGCCAGCGTTTTGATTTCGTTTCTGGAAGGATTAATACTTCTGGAAAAGTGGAATGTACCTACGGCAGTATATCTGCGCGGATTAAATTGCCGGCTGGGATCGGATTATGGCCTGCTTTTTGGATGGTAGGCAAGGGAAAATGGCCTGGTTGTGGAGAGATCGATATTATGGAAAACGTTGGTGAACCGGGCTGGGTAAATGCAGCGATTCATGGGCCAGGTTATTCCGGAGATCATGGATTGGTGAACAACTACTATTTTTCTAGTGATCATGATGCAACAGCTTGGCATATTTATTGTGTGGATTGGAACGATGCAGATGAACTTGTTTTTAAGATTGACGAGAATGTAATCTATCGGGTTACCCGACCTATGGTGGAGTATTTTGGTCCCTGGACTTTTAATAACCCAAAATATGTCATTCTAAATTTTGCTTTGGGTGGGATTTATCCATATAAGATAAACAACGTTCACCGCCCTTATTATGGTTTGCCTGATTGTACCGTGCAGGCTATTCAAAACAATCAGGTGCGTATGCTGGTCGATTGGGTCAAAGTTACCCGTCCTGCCGCGGACAACCTCTAATTTTGGAGTAGCAATGAAAAAGATATCTCATCCAATTCTGATTGGTGATACTTTGCAGCAGTGGCCAATGCATGAAGTTGCTGGGGAATATGTTCCACTGCTAGGGGAAACATTTTATAAAATATCTGATTTTGATGGGATGCCTCCATTTTTTATGAGCCTGGTCAGCAGCTCAAATCATTGGATGTTTATTGCCTCCACAGGTGGACTTACCGCAGGGAGGGTTAATGCAGACCAGGCTTTATTTCCGTATTGTACGGTTGATAAAATTACCGATAACAGTGAAAACACAGGTGCAAAAGCAATTTTTCTGGTGGAGCGAAATGGTAAAACCTATTTGTGGGAACCGTTCTCGATTCGCCAGCATGGTGTGTATGCTGTTCAGCGGAATTTATATAAAAATATAGCGGGTACGGCGCTGGTTTTTGAGGAAATTAACCATTCTCTGGGATTAATGTACAGATATGCCTGGCGGACTTCCGATCGCTATGGCTTTGTGAAAAGCAGCTGGCTGGTGAACAGCAACCAGGACCCTTGCCGGATCAATGTATTGGATGGGTTACAAAATATTTTGCCCGCCAATACACCTTCCGATATTCAAAATAAATTAAGTTCATTGTTGGATGCGTATAAGCATAATGAACTAATCCTTGATCTTGGTATTGGGATTTTTGCGTTGAATTCAAAATTAACCGATCTGGCTGAACCAAGCGAGTCTCTTTTGGCGAACACGGTCTGGCAGATTGGATTAGATCATAATCATTATTTGCTTTCCTCAAAACAGGTAGATGCTTTTCGTGCCGGGCAGGTTCTGGAAACCGAAGCTGAAACACGCGGCCTTCGTGGGGCTTATTTTGTCCATGCGGTATTGGAAATGCCTGCAAACACTCAGCAAACCTGGCATCTTGTGGCTGAAGTAAGCCAGGATGCGGCTGCCATTGTGAGACTGCAGCGTTGGTTAAGTGGCGACCGGGTCGCTTTGCTTGCTGAACTGGAGCGAGATCTAGCAACGAATTCTGAGTATCTGAAAAAAATTGTTGCCAGTGCAGACGGATTGCAAGTATCACAGAATAAATTGCTCACCTCGCATCATTTTGCCAATGTCATGTTTAACGAAATGCGCGGCGGGTATTTTCCGGACCAATATATCGTAAACATCACAGATTTTGTCGATTATGTAAACCGATTGAATCGGTTCTTATTGGAAGAGCAGTCTGCGTTTTTCGCTGCCTTACCCAAATCTCTTACGATTGATGAATTGCGTGCCAGGGCACAAGAAAGCGGTTCAGCAGACTTGATGCGCTTGACCAATGCTTACCTGCCGTTAGCGTTCTCGCGAAGACATGGTGATCCAAGTCGCCCGTGGAATCGTTTTACAATCAATATCAAGAAAAAGGACGGTTCGCAACAATTCGATTATGAAGGGAATTGGCGTGATATTTTCCAAAACTGGGAAGCTCTAGCCTATTCCTATCCTGAGTACATTGAGAACATGATCTCAGTTTTCTTAAATGCCACCACGGTCGATGGTTATAATCCCTACCGGATTACCAGACATGGTCTTGACTGGGAATTGCCCGAACCGCATAATCCGTGGGCAAATATTGGGTATTGGAGCGACCATCAGATTATCTACTTGCTTAAGCTGATGGAGATCAGTTGTAATTTCCATCCGGGCTTTTTGCAAAAGTATCTTGACCTGGCCGTTTTTAGTTATGCCAATGTGCCTTATCGGATAAAAACATATCAGGAACTGCTTAATGATCCCTACAATACGATCGATTTCCATTGGGAATTGCAAAAAACAATCTCAGACCGAGTGCAGGAGCAGGGTGCGGACGGTAAACTAGTGCAGTCTAACGACGGGCAGGTACTGCACGCTACAATGGGTGAAAAATTGCTCGTTCTCTTGCTGGCAAAGCTGGTCAATTTTGTTCCTGAGGGTGGAATCTGGATGAACACCCAACGCCCGGAGTGGAATGATGCCAACAATGCCCTGGTAGGAAAGGGCCTGTCGATTGTTACCCTGGCTTATCTTCGCCGGTATATTGTTTTTGTTCGTGAAATGTTAGCACGGAGTGATGTGCTCTCATTTGCTGTACAAGCCGAAGTTGAAAAGTTCTTTGGACAAATTTACAAAATCCTTAAAGAAAATGAGCCTGTCTTACAAAATAGCTTTACAGAAGCCCAAAGACGCGATTTGATGGACGCCTTAGGTCAGGCCGGCAGCGATTACCGTTGGAATACCTATCAGAATAATTTTTCCGGGCAATATACCCGGCTGCCCCTGGAACTGGTGACGGATTTTCTTGACCTGGCGCTGCGTTATTGTGATCATACTTTGCGGGCGAACCGCCGGAATGACCATTTGTATCATGCCTATAATATTCTTCACCTGGGATCAGGCGTTGCAAAGGTCAGTCATTTGTACGAAATGCTCGAAGGGCAGGTGGCAATCTTATCTTCCGGATTGCTGAATGGCGCTGAGTCGCTGGCATTGCTAGAAAGTATGCGCCAGGGTCCGCTCTTCCGGCCAGATCAGCATAGCTACATCCTCTATCCTGACCGGGTGCTAAAAGGTTTTGTGGAACGGAATCGTCTGCTGCCGGAGCAGGTGGCGGGCTTATCCCTTGTCAATGAATTGGTACGAGCGGGGGATGAAAGTTTGCTGGTCTGCGATGAAAATGGTGATTATCATTTTGCTGGCCATATTCACAATCTCAAAGATGTGTACCAGGCTCTGGATGGGCTGAAACAGCAGCCGAAATTCCACGAATTGGTTCCCCGGGATACTGCCCAAATTGAGGCATTGTTTGAGCAAACATTTCATCATGACCAGTTCACCGGCCGCTCTGGGACATTCTTTGCGTATGAGGGATTGGGCAGCATCTACTGGCACATGGTCTCTAAGTTGCTGCTGGCGGTTCAGGAAACTATCTACCGCACGAAAAATGAACCAACGATCACGAGATTAATAGAATGCTATGCGGATATCCGCGCAGGTCAGTGTTTCAATAAGACACCGGCAGAATACGGCGCATTTCCCACAGATCCTTACTCGCATACTCCAGCGGGGCAGGGAGCCAAACAACCTGGAATGACCGGCATGGTAAAAGAAGAGGTTCTGGCAAGGTTTGCGGAACTTGGAGTGGTGATAGCCGATGGGCGATTGGGGTTTGACCTGCTGCTTTTAGATCAGGCGGAATTCCTGCAAGCTCCCGAAACGGCTGCTTTTATCAATGTTCATGGGCAATCTATCCCGTTAGAACTGCCTGCGGGAACATTGGCATACTCTATTTGCCAGGTGCCTGTCATCCTCAAATCTTCATCGACTGAATCGATCGCTGTCTTCCGGAGAGATGGCAGCGTGCAGAACATCGATGGACATTGGTTGGATGCCGAAAACAGCCAGCATATCTTTTGCCGGGACGGCATTGTGCACCACCTGGAAGTGAATGTGCATACGAATTCGTTGTTGACTTCAAAAAGACAGCTTTAAACCATAATTTTTCTGGCAGGACAGCGATCAATGCAAACTTATGATGTTTATGCCTATGGTGTGATCTCTTCAAGCACGCTGCATCTTTTGCGCGGCTCTTTTCCATCACCGGATAGTTATGCTGAGATTGACCAGACGTTTTATATGACGGGGGGAGAAGCGCTCAATTCAGCCATTGTCCTTAGCCGCCTTGGGCTGCGTGTTCAATTGGATGGGAATTGGCTTGGGAATACTGCAGAAGGCCGCCGTTTGCTGGATACCATTCATCACTATGGGATCAACACCAGCCGGTTAACATTGGCTGAGGGGTATGCAGGTGTCCAAGAAATTGTATTTTCGGATGAGCACAGCCGGACTATTTTTGGGAATTACATCGATCTGTTATTTACGACACGAAAATGGAATATTCCCTTAAAGGATGATATCGCTCAAGCCAAAATCGTGTGTGTGGATCCTCCTTTTCGGTCGGAAAGTGCGCTGGTTGGGGAATTTGCTGCTCAATTGGGAATTCCTTTTGTCTCGATTGATTGTCCGTATGACCACGCGTTGGCAACGGATGCAGCAGCGGTGGTCATTTCGGGTGAATTCCGAAATCGGGAATATCCTGATTGGGATCTATCGGCATTGTTTACAGAATATCAGCAGCGCGCCAGAGGATTGGTAATTTTTACCGTTGGCGAAAAAGAAGTGCTCTATGGCCGCAAAGGAGAAGAATGTCAAAAATTCAGACCTTATCAGGTCAGGGTCATTGACAGTGCAGGTGCAGGTGATTCGTTTCGGGCAGCAATTGCCTATGGATTATTAAATCATTGGGAAGATGCCCAAATGGTGCAATATGCATCTGCTATGGCCGGTTTGGTTTGCGCAAGTTTTCCCGGGGTGTTGAATAGCCCAACTCATGCAGAGGTTATGGCGTTTATTCACAGCCAGGCAAAATAAAATTATGCTCTTTAACTTTCTATGCAGCCCCACCAAACAATTATTTTTTGTTGTTAGGGTTGTCTTCCATCAATAGCGTTAATAACGACCATCCAAAGTGTGAATAGTTACAATATCGAACCCTCAATTAATACAGGGAATTAACGGTCTGGATAAACAAATTTAGCGTTGGAGATACTGGCTTTTGTTCGCAGGTCGGTGTTTCCAACTTTTTCCATTTGGGATTAACCAAACATCAGGTGGATTGACTATCAATTCATACGCAGCGCTATTTACTGGTATCCGAGATAATTTTTCGCATTTTCTTGCTGTTCGTCCAATATTTTCCCGAGGAAAGAATAATAAACCCCGGCCTGAACCTGAAATAGCATCAAGAATAAATGCGGTAATATAGGTTCCAGGTTGATTATTTGTAGTCTTGAAATGTTACAGGAGATATGTTGTTATGCCTCAATCCAGGAATGATTTGGAAAAGAAGCGGACTTCTTTTGCTGCGCTTTGGTCATTGTTTGAAACGGATCATTTGCGTTTGTTGGGGGCAGCCCTGATTTTCATCATTAAGCACAGCCCGGTTTGGTTGATGCCTCTGCTCACTGCAAATCTGATTAATTTATTGGTGCAGAATCGCAATATTTCTGATCTGTGGTGGAACGCTTTACTTTTAAGCATGCTGCTGCTGCAAAATATCCCTATGCACATCGCGTACATGAAGTTGTTGAGCATAGCGTTGCGGCGAATGGAAACGCGTTTGCGCTTTGTGTTATCCAATCAATTTCAACGACTTTCCATGGGCTATTACACTCGTGTCAGTGCAGGTGTTTTGCAAAGCAAGGTTGTGCGCGATGTGGAAGCAATTGTGGATATGGTTCGACAGATGTTTGATGGCGGGCTAAGCGCAATTTCCAACCTCGTTGGGGCAATCGTAATAACCGCGATTCGTGTTCCAAAATTTCTACCTTTCTTTTTGGTGGTGGTTCCGGTTTCAGCTTTGCTCGTTTCTTCCATGCGCAAGCGGCTTATTGTTCGAAACTCATCATTCCGCCGAGAAATAGAACGCATGTCGGCCAGAGTCAATGAGATGACCTATCTTTTGCCGATTACCCGCGCTCACGGATTAGAACGAAATGAATTGGAGCACATGCGGTCCACTTTGAAGCAGGTACGATTAGCCGGTATGGAATTAGATGTGACCAATGCTGTATTTGGTTCGCTGTCGTGGGTGACCTATAATCTTTTCAATGTAATTTGTTTGGTCACAGCTATTTATCTTTCTTATAACAAAATCTTGCCGATCACGGCTGGTGATGTGGTGATGCTTACCGGCTACTTTGGCAGTTTGACGAATGCGGTGATGGGTATGGTTAATTTGTTACCCACCATCAGTAAGGGTTTTGAATCACTTCGTTCTATTGAAGAGTTGTTAAGATCGGACGATCTTGAACAAAATGATGGCAAGCAGCCGGTTACGCAAGTGACAGGGAATTTTTGTTTTGAAGGGGTTAATTTTTCTTATCCAGAGTCTAAAATTCCGGCCATCTATGATTTTTCTCTGGATGTGCCTGCGGGTATAAGTGTTGCGTTGGTCGGTTCTTCCGGGGCAGGCAAATCAACCATCATTAACCTGGTGATTGGTTTTATTCGTCCAAACACCGGCCGAATCCTGGTAGATGGTTGTGATATGAAAGACATCGATCTGCGAACTTATCGCCATTTTATTTCGATCGTACCGCAAGATACCATCCTCTTTGAAGGTAGTGTCCGCGAGAATATATCTTATGGAATTGATTCGGTCAATGATGCCGATATCGAAAATGCGCTGCGGGATGCAAATGCCTGGAATTTTGTTCAACAGCTCCCTGAAGGGATTGAAACGAAAATTGGTGAACGCGGTGCCAGACTCTCCGGTGGACAAAAGCAGCGGTTATCTATCGCGCGTGCCATTATTCGCAATCCGCGTGTACTCATTCTTGACGAGGCTACTTCGGCTTTGGATACCGAATCCGAACGACTGATCCAGGAATCATTGGCCAGGTTAATGAAACACCGTACTACTTTTATTGTTGCGCACCGCCTATCTACCATCCGCAATGCGGATTGTATTGTGGTAATGGAACATGGCCGAATTGTAGAAATTGGAAAACATGAAGAATTGATGGAAAGAAACGGTGTATATTTTCGCTTGCAGCATGGAAATGAAGTGTTTGAAATTTAATCACTTGGGTGCGGCTAAAAATAAACATACAAATCTTTCGGTGGAAAAAATTTTAGTGGTGCCCTCATAATTGATTAGGAGGAAATGAAATTTTTGTGCCAGTGATAATGATATGTTCGCTATAATTTGTTAGATGATCTTGCCGAATCAATGCAAGTGTTCCCTGAGAAGAACCAGCGGCCATTTTAAAAAGGAATCCTCTATGAAGAAATCATCCATCAAAAAGCACTTGATCTGGAAAATTATTCTTGCCGGTGTGTTTATTGCAATTTTAAGTGCTGGAATTCCCTGGCTTACTTATGAAAGACAGCCATTGCCGGAAGCGTTAGCTTCATTGGAAAGTGATTCTGTTATCACTGTAGTGCGCGAACCCTGGCTGACTTTTGAGCCTGTAAATACAGGGGTGCGTACGGGATTTATTTTCTATCCCGGTGGTCGAATTAGCCATTTAGGGTATTCGGATTTTATGCGAAGTATCGCTGGGCAGGGTTATCTGGTTGTGGTGCCTGAAATGCCATTAAATATTGCGGCTTTTGCTCCAAATGTCGCTGATGAAATCATCGCGAGCCATCCTGAAATTACCCATTGGGTAATTGGGGGTCATTCGGTAGGGGGTACAATGGCCGCGCAATATACGAAGACCCATCCACAAAGCATCTCCGGTTTGGTGATTTGGGCTTCCTATCCAGCGGATAATGCGAATTTATCCGAGATGAACATTCCGGTTACGTTGATCTATGGTAACCTTGACCCGGCTGCAAATGATGAAAGTGTATCAGCTCGCCTGCATCTGCTGCCGCCTGATGCTGCGGTTGTGCGGATCGAGGGCGGGGATCATCACCAGTTCGGCACATACTTGATCAATCCGGAAGATCATCATGCCACAATTGACCGGGCGGAACAAAAGGAGCAAATCCTTAAGGCAACACTGGATTTGTTGAACAAGATTTCAGGACTCCAATAATCGAGAACAGGGCGTTATATGACCAGTGTGCAGGCAAAAATTACCCGGCGGGTTTTGTTTTCCGTGTTTTCTGAATGGGATAAAAAGTCAATCATTGAACAACGCAAACAGCAGGAACGAATAAAACAACCTTTCCGGTTACCAGCAGGCTTTCGTTTTGATCCAATTCAAATCGAACATATTTCTGCTGAATGGTTTATCCCGGCCAACGCTGGACAAAGAGTGATGTTGTACCTTCACGGTGGGGCTTATGCGTTGGGGTCGATTTCAACGTATCGAGAATTTCTTGTCCGGCTTGCAGCCGCAACCCAAACCAGAATTTTCGCAATTAATTACCGCCTGGCTCCTGAAAATCCTTATCCGGCAGCACTGTGTGATGCGTTAACTGCCTACCGGTGGCTGCTTGATCAAGCGGGTGCTCCTTCAAATTTTGTCCTGGCAGGCGATTCGGCTGGAGCTGGTTTGTCCATTGCCAGTTTGCTCGCAATGCAAGATCAAGCAATTCCATTGCCTTCGGCCGTGGTTTGCTTTTCTCCCTGGATTGATTTGACGTTGTCTGGCGAGACAATTCATTCTAAATCAGCGGTGGATCCGATTTTAAGCGCAGCTGGTTTGAGCAGATATGCGGATGGTTATGCGGCAGGGCAAAATCTATCCCATCCCTGGCTTTCTCCGGTCTATGCGGATTTAAACGGTATGCCGCCTTTATTGATTCAAGCCGGCACAGAAGAAATTCTTTTGGATGATGCGATCCGGTTGGCAGATATTGTCCAAAAAAATGGAACTCCGGTTGAATTGCAAATTTGGGATGGGCTCTTTCATGTTTTTCAATTGTTCTCGTTTTTACCAGAAACTGCCCAGGCGCTAAAGCAGACAACTGAGTTTTTAGACCATCATGTTGAAAATCCCAGGTGAACCACTAAATTATTTTTGATTTAGCGCATCTGTCCGTTTTGATCAGCGAGGTTTCCCTGGCAATATGATGCATTGCTAATGCTGTTCAAGCCAGTATGAACCAGGTGAATAAACAGTTGCAAGGGAAAAAAGGATCTGCCGCATACGGCGATTATGCGGCAGGTGTTTCGTTACATTGGTTTGGGTTGCAATTCTTGAAGGTTTTTGTTTTCGTGTCCTTTATAAGGCAAATTCTTTGGCAGCCAGGGCTGGTGATACAAACCAGCGACCTGATGCATCAAGTGCTTGCGGATACGCTCTGCTTCAAGGCCATATTCGTTTTGAGGATTGTAACGAATTGGTTTTCCAACAGAAACAGTATGGGATTTGGGATTGATCGATACCGGACAAAACAGCAAACTTCTTTCGGTTTTGCGATAATACAGTTTTGCCAGGAAAAGGAAACCTTCAAAAAATTGTTTGACTTCAGTCGAATAATCTCCCGCATTTGGATTTTCAGGGAAGATGAGCAGGTTATCTCCATTTTCCAAAGCCTGAATACTTTGTCGAAAGGTCTCAACAATTCGATCAGGCCTCTCTCGATAAACTGGAATGGGATTGGTGGTATGCATCAAGCGCACCAGGGGTGCGGCAAGTGCTTTGGAAAAAACCTTGCTTAACCAAATTGGCCAGCCCAAACGTTCTTCAAAAAATGTTTCCTGCACATATGGTTGGCATACATCAACCGCCAGCATATTGTAGATGATCCAGGGCCGGTATTGGATTGGGAAAAACAGCTGCATTACACTGGGGCCGTAATTCTTTTCATGGTTAGCTACAAACACAACCGGTTCGTCAAGCGGAATCTGTTCTGTAAAGATCAAGGTTGGTTTTGGAGCCAGCTTTTTAGATATGTTGATCAAAGTTTGCATTCTTATTGCCTCCACGAATTGGGTTATTTGCGATTGATTGCAAACAAAAATGAATTCCAGACCAACTGTGGGTTCTTTAATTTGGTCACCAAGATTTGCCTGCCTTCTAATAAATACTCGCCCATAGCTTTTCGCAATCCGGATTTTTCAACTTTGATCGGGTGAATCAGGTATTGCAAAAATATGGTTTTTACTCGTTTGCCCTGTTGCTGGTAATGTAAATTTAAGATGGTTTCTACGCCATATCCGGAAACGAGAATAGGCTCAAGTAAAGGGAGAAAATCTTGCCGGTAAAGTACACGCTGCCCCGATAAGTGTTGGAAAGGATCCATTCGCTCGACAGGTGTAATGGATTTGCCTCGGATGGGGAACCCAATCAGCATATCTATTTCTTCATTGGCGAAAGTACTCAACATGGTTGAAATATGTTGTGTGGAAAGATTTTTTAAATCGGCATCGATAAACAATAGGATTTCTCCGCTGGCTCGGGATACAGCAGTTGCCATGGCGTGTCCTTTGCCGCGATTAGCAGGTAATAAAATAGCCTGAACATGATCTGGATTGTGGAATCCACTTAAAATCACTCCGGTTTGATCTTTGGAACCATCATCCACGGCAATCACTTCATCAATCAAAGGTGTATTTACCAAGGTTTCCATGACCTCACGGATGGTGGCTTCTTCGTTATAGGCACATACAACGGCTGTAACTTTTTTGTTGTTGACTTTCATTTCGATTAACCTCTTTTTATAAATAGAACTCGTTTGTAAAATGCGTTTGCGCGATACAGATCCGGATTAAGCCGCTCACTGTAATAATTCTTGAGGTCCTTGAGCAGCCTGATTTCATCTTGCATAGCCAATTTTTTCAGGGAGGATTTCAGACTGTTCTTGCTTCCTAAAAGATGATCCACCTTGGATAAAGCAGGTAATAATGTCTCTCTGAAAGCTGCGTTGGCATAATCAAGTGTTGGCAAAATGTTTTCCGTAATATCCATCTCGGTGATCACCTCAAATCCGATCTGTTCTGCAAAAGACCGGTAGGTGGAATAAAACGGATAAACTTCAAAAAGGGCTGCTTTTTCCTGGCGGAAGTTGCCTGATACCAATAAGTAACCTCCCGGTCTCAAGGTCTTTTGCGCCTGGAGCAATGTTTTGATGACGCCAAAATCACCTTGGGGTTTGGTCATCAATACGAGATCAAATTTTGATGCAGAATAGAAATCCTCAAAATTCTGATCGTAAAAAATAATTCCTTTTTCGATACTGCTCTCCACAACAGCACGCTGGTAAACGCTTGGCGATAATGCAGTCACCTTGTAACCTTCGTCATTCAATGTGTATGGGATATCCCCAACGCAGTCTCCAACCTGCAAAATTTTTGATACCCCTGCTGGAATCATCGCCAGAAGTGTCTCGGTGTAATCCATTTGGGCGGTGCGGACGCCATCTAAATCAATTCGGTTGTTCCCCTGAGGGTATGCCCAGTAGCCATAATGTAAAGCCCTCAGTTTTAAGATCTCTGTGCAAAACCACTGCTCTATTTGTTCATTCGTATTGTTTTTGTGATTCACTTTGTTCACCATCAAATTTCCACAATTAATCATGGGTTAAGAAAAGCGAAAAACTCGCTGAAAACGGCCATTGCCTTGTTCTTGATGTCGCGGTTGACTTGCCAGAATCCTGCGTTCGCTTTTGTGTGCCTGCTGAATAATATTTCCCATAATTTCTTCAGCAACATTTCGCACATATGGATAATCTTCAATATTTCCGGAAAACCGGATTGGTTTCCCAACGGTCATTGCGTATTTTCCGCGGAAGGCAAAACGAGCTGTGGTGGAGTAATTGTCGGTGACCATATCTTTTTCGAAATATGCGTTTTCTCCCAGGTGAATTCCTACCGGAATCACTGGGACCCCGCTCAAAATGGCCATCCTGGCTGCACCGGTTTTGGTCTTGCAAAATTCGCCAATGCGCGGGCTTAGCGATCCTTCGGGAAAGATGCCAATGGTTTTCCCGGCTGCCAGTTTTTCAACGGCCATTTGGATCACGGTTTGTCCATTTGGAGTCGACTTATCTACTGGAATATGCCCTGCAGAACGTAAGATTGCGCCAAGAATCGGCACTTCGAAAGCCATTCCAGTCACAGGAATAAAAATTGGTTCCTCTGATAACAAGGACAATAAAAATGGATCGGTCGTTGTGGGGTGATTCGCGACAATAATTTTTGGTCCCTGAGGAAGGGGGGCTTCAAATTGAATATCGGTTTCCAATAAAAACCTTGCATAACCGGTCAGAAGTGTTTTTTGTAATTGGTAAATTGCTGTTTCCTTATTCATACAACCTCCAGGGATAAGCATTTCTTTCTGGTTACAGTTTAGGTAAATTGGAACTTCATCCGTAGTGAAGGCAGCCATGCTTCCTGCACCCAAGTGGGCAAAAATAATAGCCAACTTTCACGTGAAAGTTGGCTAAGAAGAAATGACGAATGGGATGTTTGGGTCGGGTAGAATATCTGTATAATTTAGCAAAGGTAACCTGATGTTAAAAACAAATCCTCAGAGCCAGAAATTAAAGTCCAGATATTTTGAAAGATCTCTTAGATTCCCAATCACTTTTGTGTTTTTTTTAATCTATTTGACTTTTTGGCTGCAACACACCATTTACAATTATGGCTTTTATAGTTTGTCCACCACTCAGTGGATTATTCTTGGCAGTGGATATTTTTCTTTCTTGCTTTTGGAATTTATTGAGAGTCTGATATATCCCCAAAAACCCTATTTTTTAATGGCCGTATTATTAACCAGTATCAGGGTGGCTATCTATTTGTTTCTTAATATCGCTGACCCAACCGGAATTTCTTCCTCTTTGCTTGGATATATCTTTTATACCCTTTGTTTCTATATCCATCCGATCTTTGTCTTACCTGTCTTGCTCTTGGTTTTGTTTGTTTTTTATCAAAACATTGGGCAAATCCAAATTAGCCGGGATTTTCCGGTTGGGTATTTATATGAACTATTTAGTTTTGTGGTCTTTTATCTTTTCGGAGTCATTATCCGGTTCGATGACCGCACACGGCAATATAACCAAAAATTGATCCGTCAGCTTGAAATGTATGCACGAAACTCTATCAGCCTGGGGAAACAAGAAGAAAGAAACCGCATTTCGCGCGATCTTCATGACAGCCTTGGTCACCAATTGGTAGCGGTTAATATCCAGCTCCAAAAAGCGGTTGCATATCGCGAAATCAATGCAAATGAAAGTTTGGACTCTATCAACAAAGCCCAACAGGCAACTGATGAAGCCATGAAGGAGCTGCGCCAGACTATAAAAAACTTGCGTGTAGTTGAGGAGCAATCCACCTTTGAGGATGAGATGGGAATATTGGTTGAACGCGTTCGTGAAAACGGATTAAACCTGACTTATAATCTGACCGGCAGCTCTGATGGATTTCCGGAATTGACCCTTTTAACCTTAAAACAAATCATCCAAGAAGCGCTAACCAATATTGAGAAACATGCCCAGGCGACTCAAGCAGCAATAAACATTGCCTTTTCACGCAGAAAAGTCGTTGTAGAAATAAAGGACAACGGGGTAGGGTTTAATCTTCAAAATAAGCAAGAAGATGGTCATTATGGTTTGCTTGGTATGAAAGAAAGAATAGAAGTGATAGGTGGCAGATTAAAGATCCATAGCAAACCCAATGCCGGAACAACCTTGTTTGTTCAACTGCCAAAAGATATCTACGGGTAATAGGAGATTGAATGGAAACAGAAATAGTCAATGTGCTTATCGTTGATGACCAGTCTCTGGTGCGGGAAGGAATTGCTTCTCTGTTGGCCATTCAGCCGGGAATTCAGATTGTTGGAACTGCTGAAAATGGACAACAAGCGATTCAAATGGTTGTCCAGAATAAACCCGATGTAATCCTTATGGATATTCGTATGCCAGTGATGGATGGAATATCTGCTGCCCAGGCCATCTTAAAAGACCAACCAAAACAGATCATTTTAATGCTGACAACGTTAGAGGATGATGAATATATTGTCAAATCGTTAAAAGCTGGCGCTATGGGCTATTTATTAAAAGACATGGTCGCGGCTGACCTGGCGCAATCTGTTCGCCTGGCTTTTCGGGGGGTATTCCAGATGACCCCTTCGGTGGCGGGGCGTTTGGTCAATTTAAGAGATGAAAGAGAAAAAATTAATCTCAAAGATGAAAACGCGGACCGAATTACTGAGTTGACACCGCGAGAAATTGACGTGCTAAAGCTGATTGCAACCGGGGCAACCAATAAAGAAATCGCTCAAAAGTTGTATTTGAGCGAAGGTACAGTTAAAAATATCGTCTCGAATATTTTTACTTGTTTAGGGACACATGATCGTGTTCAGGCAGCAATTATTGCGATTCGAAATGGCTTGGGATAATCTGTGCTGTTTGTCTTTCCGGTCATTGGATGAAAGATCAAATGCCTTGATCAGCATTCACATCTGAAAATGTGTTATTGCTGAAATCCCAAACGAAAAACTATACTGCTGGTAAGCTGCTGATAAAACAGATCCGAAAAGATCTTTGTTGTTCTGAAAATTTCTTTCAGTGGTTGTTTAATTAATGCAAAGGATACTTTCTTTCCATATTACGAAACCCTGAACTTTGCTGTAAAATTAATCCTGGTTTTCCAGTGAATTGACCTGCGGTTGATTGATTAATATCAAATATGCACCCTGGTATTTTGGATTTCATAATAAAAAATAGTCATACTCGCGTTCTAATGACCAGATCCTCCTTCAATAATTAAAAGCAACTATCTATTGGGAAAAAATGATGAGATATATTGGCCAGTCTGTACCACGGATCGATGCTGAAGCAAAAGTCAAAGGTGAGGCGGTTTTTTCCTCCGATATGACGATGCCAGGCCAGGCATATATGAAAATGCTGATGGCCCACCGTCCTCATGCGATTGTCAAACGGGTGGACACCTCCAAAGCTGAAGCCCTGCCTGGGGTACTGCTCGTGCTTACTTCAAAGGATGTGCCGTGCAACGAATTTGGGTATTATACCTACGACCAGCCTGTGCTTTGCGGCCCAAGCCAGAAAGCATATGCTGACCGGGTGCGTTTTGTAGGTGACCGGGTCGCCGCAGTGGTGGCTGAAACCGAGGAGATTGCCGCAAAGGCGCGCGATTTGATCGAAGTTACGTATGAAGATTTGCCGGTGGTTTGCGATGTGGAAGAGGCCATGCGCCCGGATGCACCAGTGCTGCATCCGGATGTGGGCAGCAATGTCTTTAGCCATCACAAACTGTACAATGGAGATCTCGAGGCCGGTTTTCTACAGGCAGATGTGATTGTGGAGTCTGTGCTAAATACACCCGCCCAGGAGCACGCCTATCTTCAAACCGATTCAGGCCTGGCCTACATTGATGAGGAAGGTCGTATTACGGTAGTTACGACGGGGCAGTGGGGGATGAAAGACCGGAAACAAATGGCGCATGCACTTGGACTGGCTGAAGAGCGGGTTCGGGTGATCTACCCCATGACCGGCGGCGCATTTGGCGGGCGCGAGGATATTTCGGTTCAAATTATTGTTGCCCTGGCAGCCCTCAAACTGCACCAATCCGGGCAACCTCGCCCGGTCAAAGTGATTTGGAGCCGCGAAGAATCGATCCTGGGGCACTGTAAGCGCCATCCGTTCCGTATCTTTACTCGCTGGGGGGCAACCAGGGAAGGCAAGATCGTCGCTGCTGAAGTGAAAATGCTGGCTGACGGCGGCGCATATAAATTTACAACCAGTATTGTGACCAGTAACGCTGTAATCAATTCTCTTGGACCGTATGAAATTCCCAATGTGAAGGTTGATGCGTTTGATGTTTATACCAATAATGTGCCGCGCGGTGCCTTTCGCGGGTTTGGCGGCCCGCAGGCGGTTTACTGCGCTGAACAAATGGTGAACAAGCTGGCTGCTGCTCTGGATATGGACCCGGTCGAATTGCGCATGCGTAACCTGGCTAAAGAAGGTTCGCTGCAAACGACAGGCGCGCCGTACCCGCCAGGAATCACCATCCGTGAGGTAACAAAGGCTTGTGCGGAAGGTGCAGGTTGGGCAGTTTCACCAGATGGGTGGGTGCTGGACCGGCCATTTGCTAAAAATGATCCTGACCAACCGCAAATTCGGCGCGGTTTGGGGCTTGCCTGTGCGCATAAAAATATTGGGTTCTCATTCGGCTACCCGGAGAGCTGTACCGTAGGAATTGATCTGTATGGCGGTGCGGCAATCGAACGGGCTGTCATTCGACACAGCGCCAGCGAAGTTGGCATGGGTACGCATACAGTAATCACACAGATGGCCGCTGATGCTTTGGGCTTGCCAATGGAAAAAATTGAGTTGATTTCATCGGATACCGCCCAGGTAAAAGATTCGGGTTCGGTTTCTGCTTCCCGGATGACGTTCTTCATCGGTAACGCGATTAAAGAGGGTGCAGAAAAAGCGTTGGCGATGTGGGCAAATGAAGAACGTCCCGTCCATTTAGACCATACCTATATTCCCCATCAAACTACCGTGCCTGACCCGGAAACCGGAAAGTGCGATCCGAATGTCTCTTATGGGTATACTGCTCAGGCTGCCGAAGTGACTGTGGACATGGAAACTGGCGAGGTTCGAATCGAGAAGATTTACTGCGCCATTGATGTAGGCAAGGCCATTAACCCTCAGCAGGTGGTTGGGCAAATCCAGGGTGGATTGGTCCAGTCGGTAGGTTATGCTGTGATGGAAAACTTTGTCGAGAAGAACGGACAGGTCCTCACTCCCAATTTATCCACCTACCTGATCCCTACCGTGCTGGATATTCCGGAAGAGATGAATATTAATGTGCTGGAGATCCCGGATCCGCGCGGGCCTTGGGGGGCACGCGGTTTGGGCGAGGTGATGAATATGTGCCTTGCGCCTGCGGTTACGGCAGCGGTGTATGATGCCACAGGTGTCTGGTTTGATCATTTCCCGCTGGTTCCGGAAGAAATATTAAAAGAAGCGGGAGGCCTGGAGTAAAATCGGTAGTGATTTGATTTTCCAAAATTAAAATACTTATGGGTCAAAAAGGGTAGCATTGCCAACCTTTTTGACCCAATGTTATAAGGAGAAAATATGACGGATCAAGTTCAAAATATTCTTGCTAAGATGACGCTCGAAGAAAAGGCGGCTT
>JAJUJY010000052.1 GCA_029265085.1 Chloroflexota bacterium | reverse complement strand
CGCTCGATCTATATGGATGGGGTCAAGAAATTGGTGTCCCCTAAAGCTGAAGCGAGCTTTTCCGGTGTGGGTGATATGAAGAAGGTCGGATTATTGGAAGGCTTGATTGGCCGGATGGTTAAATCTCCAGAGGGAGATTTTCGCAATTGGGATGAAATTCGTGCCTGGGCAAACCAGATTCTGGCAGCCTGATTGTTGGAAGAAGAATTTATTAGAATTATGTTGAAAGAGGAAGTAATGAAAAATCGAACCGCTTTAAATATTTTAATTGTGCTGATCATTGTGTTGGCCGGTTTTGCTGCCGGAATGGGCTTGTTCTACGATACTCCGGGTGAACCTTATGCGTTGACTACATTCCGCGGTGAGAAGGTGATGATTAATGGGCACGGTCTGTATGCCTATGATACAGTGAGTTCTGTTGCACAGATGCAAGCCAATGATCTGATCACCCTGGTTCTGGGGTTGCCGCTGTTGGTGGTTTCTGCCTGGCTGGCTAACCGAGGCTCACTGCGTGGGCGGTTGTTAGAATCCGGCACACTCGGATTTGTTCTGTACACTTATATGTCGATGGCATTTGCAACTGCGTTCAATGCGTTATTCCTGGTATATGTCATATTGTTCAGCCTGAGTATGTACGCTTTTATCTTGAGTATGTTAACGTATGACCTTAAAACATTACCGCAGCAATTTTCCGAGAAATTACCTCGTAAATTGATTGCTGGTTTGATGTTCTTTACTGCGCTTTTTCTGTCCTTTGCATGGATTGGCGGCCGGATATTACCTCCGCTGACGCAAAATACAGCCCCTGCATTGGACAACTTAACTACCATGGTCATTCAAGCGATGGACCTGGGGATGATTACGCCATTGGCGGTTGTGTCCGGAATTTTATTACTGCGCCGGAGTGCCTGGGGCTACCTGCTTTCCTCAGTGGCTGTAATGAAGTTCCTGACGATGGGTGTGGCAGTCAGCACGATGGCAATCAATATGGTGCTGCAAGGTGTACCTGATAATACCGTTCTGATTGTTATCTTCATCACCATCACTGTGATTAATTTGGTGCTCTCTGTACTATTAATGAAGAATATTAAACAGCAAGCTGCCTAGGCAGACCCTGCTTTGGGACTGAGGAAAAAATGATGAACGAATCCAAAAAAATGAGCCGTCGAAAATTTTTGAAAATCACAGGTGGCGTGATTGGTGGCAGCATCCTGGCCTGCTCTGGAATTACCGCGGTCGGATTAATTCAGCCGAAAGTGGATTATTTGGAAACAAGTTGTGGATCGGAAGTGGCTATGAAAAAGATTTTAGTTGCCTATGCCAGCCGGGCTGGAGCAACCAGCGGTGTGGCTGAAGAAATTGGAAAAACGCTGTGTGCAGATGGTGTGAAGGTAGATGTTCGTCTGGCAAAAGATGTTCAAGATGTCAGTGAATATCAAGCAGTGGTGATCGGCAGTGCGATCTACATGGGACAATGGATGAAAGAGGCAGTTCAGTTTGTAGAAAAATTCCAGACAGAACTTAATCAAAAGCCCACAGCATATTTTCTTACCTGTACGACATTAATGAACGACACGGAGGAAAATCGAAAGACAGTTTCTGCTTATCTTGACCCAGTGCGTCAAATCGTCCAGCCGGTGGAAGCAGGTTTATTTGCGGGTGCTTTGAATATGAAGAAGCTGCCCTTACTTTACCGGTTGATTTCAAAAGGAATGAAAGCGCCGGAAGGGGATTGGCGTAATTGGGACGCGATCCGTGCCTGGGGCAAAGGCCTCGTTCCTGCGTTAGGACTTGCATAACTTCATCCATTTTTTAATAAGTCCGCCCTCTTTGGGCGGGCTTATTATTTTTAAACGAAAAATCTATGAAATTTTGTAATCGATTCATTGTATGATGATGATGAGAAAAATATTTTTCACCTTCATCAACGGGTCCTTTGCCGAAACTTCACTGCGCCAGGTATGCACAATCACCGCATGATCAGGTTGTGATGGGTTTGTGAAGCAAAGGAGGTTTGATATGGCACCACAAAAACCCGAGTTTATCATTCGCGACTTGCTTGAGTTGGCGGATGTTGAAGTAAATGGCAGCAGACCGTGGGATATTCAGGTCCATGATTTCCGGTTTTATGAGCGGGTTCTTCGCGAAGTCCAGCTTGGTCTGGGTGAAACCTATATGTTCCGTTGGTGGGATTGCCAGGCCATTGATCAGTTTATTTACCACGTATTGCAGGCAAAACTGGATCAAAAAGTGAATGGAAACTGGAAAATCTGGTGGCATTTCATGCGCTCCAGGTTGTTCAATTTACAGTCATCCAACCGTGCTTATGAGGTGGGCGAGCGGCATTATGACCTGGGAAACGATTTGTATCATGCCATGCTGGATAAGCGATTGTGCTATACCTGCGGGTATTGGAAAAATGCAACCACGTTAGATGAAGCCCAAGAGGCCAAGCTGGATCTGGTATGCAAGAAAATCGGTTTGCATGAAGGCAAGACCGTGCTGGAATTGGGCTGCGGCTGGGGCAGCTTTGCAAAATTTGCCGCGGAACAATATGGGGCACGCATTTTGGGTGTGACGGTTTCAAAAGAGCAGGCGGATTTAGGGACGCAGCTTTGCCAGGGGCTGCCCGTCGAATTGCGGTTACAGGATTACCGTGAAGTGCAAGGCCAGTTTGACGCAGTCATTTCCATTGGGATCATGGAGCATGTGGGATATAAGAATTACCACACTTATATGGATGTGGTAGATCGCTGCTTAAAAAAGGAAGGGGTTGCGTTTGTTCATACGATTGGCGGTAACATCAGCGCAACCACAGGAGATCCCTGGTCCGAAAAATATATTTTTCCCAATGGAATGCTGCCATCCATCGCGCAGCTAGGCACGGTGATGGAAGATAAATTTGTAATGGAAGACTGGCACAATTTTGGCCCGGATTACGATAAGACCTTGATGGCCTGGCATGCGAATTTTGAAAAAGCCTGGCCGGAATTGCAGTCAAAATATGGCGACCGGTTTTACCGGATGTGGTGCTATTATTTGTTGAGTAATGCCGGGGCTTTCCGGGCACGCCATTCGCAGTTATGGCAGATTGTGTTTACCCGCACTGGCACACCGCAACCGGACTGCCGCATCAGCTAAGGGCATATGAAACGGGTTGAGGTGTTGATTGTAGGTGGAGGACCGGCTGGGGCAGCCTGCGCCTGGCGCTTGCGTCAAAACCAGGCGGACTGCCTCATTCTGGATCAAAAGCAGTTCCCACGGTTGAAACCTTGCGCCGGGTGGATAACTCCGCAGGTTGTGCGCAGCCTGCAGTTGGTTATCTCAGAATACCCGTACGGTTGGACGACTTTTAAAGAATTTTTAATATCCATCAAAGGATTCTCATTCCGGCTGCCTGCATTGCAGTACGCCATTCGCCGGATTGAATTTGATGATTGGCTGGTTAAAAGGTCAGGTGCGCCAATCCTCCAGCATACGGTTAAGGAAATTAAACCAGTCGAGGACGGCTATGAGGTTGATGGTGAATATTTTGGCAAGTACCTGGTCGGTGCGGGTGGAACGTATTGCCCGGTATATCGAACATTGTTTAAACCTACCTTCCCTAAAGAAAAAAGCCGGTTAATCGTGGCTCAGGAGGATGAATTTTATTACCCGGAAACCGATGGACACTGCCGGTTATGGTTTTTTAATAACAACCTGCCGGGCTACGCCTGGATTGTGCCGAAAGCCAACCAGATCATTAATGTGGGTGTGGGCGGGTCTGCTGAGACGTTGAACCGGCATGGAGATCACTTGAAACGCCATTGGGATATTCTCACAGGCCGGTTGGAGCAATTGGGGTTAATCCGAGGATACGAATACCATCCGGTTGCGCATAGCTATTATGTGCGTCAAGAACTGCCAAAGATCCGATTGGGCAATGCGTTTCTGGCAGGGGATGCCTTGGGACTGGCCACGCGCGACATGGGCGAAGGGATTGGAAATTCAATTCAAAGCGGACTGCGTGCCGCAGATGCAATCCTTTTAGGGGGTGAATACCGGTTGGATGGGATACCCAAATATTCAGTGTTTTCGATTGTTAGGTCAGGATGGAAGCGATCACAAGTTAAAATAGATTGAATTACGCTGCCGCTTCTTGGGGGTGCTTATAACAGGCTCAATCTTCTTTTTGCGAAACACAGGGAGGTAATATATGGATCCTCAAAAAATCAATCGTCAACAAACCCGGCTGCGGGATTTGCTAGACGATCCCCAACAATTCACCGCAGCCATGGATTTGTTTCTGCACCACCATGCGGCGCTGCATTCTGCACAAATGGCCGGGACTGAACCCTGGTCGTTTGAGGATGAAATTCTGGATGATCTCACCGAAGAGCAGTTCCGGCGCATTCCGGAGAATGAAGAACATTCAATTGCCTGGAATTTCTGGCATATCGCGCGAATTGAGGATACCACCATGAATCTATTGGCGGCCGGGACTCCCCAGGTGTTTGATCAGGAAGATTGGGCGGGACGCCTGAATACAGCATTCCGCGATTCGGGAAACGAAATGAGCAGCACCGATCTGGCCAAATTGAGCCAGGAGTTGAATTTCAGCGCATTGCGGGCTTACCGGCTGGTGGTGGGGCGGCGCACGCGCGAGATTGTAATGCAGCTTACCCCCGAACGGCTCTACCAGAAAGTGGACCCGCAGAGAATGCACAAAGTCTATGAGGTTGGGGCTTTGGTCCCGGCGGCGCAAGGAATTGCGAATTATTGGGCTAAGCGCGATATCGCCGGTTTATTATTGATGCCTGCTTCACGTCATTTGATAACCCATCTTAATGAATCGCTGCGGTTAAAACGGAAACGCCAGTAAATTTTTGGGCGATTATTTTAGCAAAAGCGCATAATAGATGGCAGCCCCAATATGAATAAAGGCAATCAGGAACAGTGTTAACCCTAATGGAATATGGATGGTATGCCATAAAGATAGCAACCGGCGAGCTGCGGCCAGATTGTTGATTTGCCGGTGTAATTGGTTAAGTCTCCGGCGCAATCGGGCTAATTGCAGCGCTTTTTGGCGGGTTTGCCCTGATTGCCGTAAGCGGATATTTATTTCAACCAGAACGGCCTGAAGGTCATACCAAAACCGTGAGAGCACAGACAGGCTGTTGCCACTGCCAACAGTTTGCTTTGATATGGGGCGGGTGTCTTCGTTGTTTTTTAAACTCGCTAATTCCATCTCCAACTGCCTGACTTGTTGTACCAATCCAGTTACCCCAATCTCGGCACCTTCTGCAGTGCGTGGAATGGCAGTGAAAATATACCGACCGATAAAACCGCTGATCACCATCACTATGGTAAGCAAACTTACCACTCCAGCCAAGCCCTTAAATTGCCAGCCTGGGTGCAATAAGACCATATATGGCCCAACCAGTCCGGTAAAGATGTGAAATTCCAACCAGTCGGACATTTTTCCCAGGCGGGCGCGCCGGCTGCGCTTGCGTATCGAGTACAACGTTTCGGTCATCATCATTAAGATAAATCCCAGTACGCCAAGGCTGTGTCCAAAGAAACTGCTGGCGGTAGGTGTTCCCCCGGAAATGGTTTGAACAAAAAGATAAGCCAGGGTAATAACGATGATGGCAGCCAGTGCCACGACGAATTCATGCGATTTGCGCGGCATATTTCCCCATGTTTGCTTTCCAAAATTCCAAAATTATTTCCGCCAGGTCATTTTCTTTTGTCAGTAGTTCTTCACGGATCGGGCTGATATCAACCTGGTGCTGAATCAAATATTGAACAGGGTGAGAGATGCGTTGGTCGCCCATGATGAGTGCCCCTGTGATGGTGGAATGGTTCAGGCATATGCGGATCCGGTTCTCATGTTGATAGGTATAGGCAGCAATCGCATTGGCTGGTTGCCGCCAGACTTCACTATCCCCGCGCATTATTCCGGAAATATCTTTATCGATTTTTTCGGGTTGATTTTCGTGTCCTAAACGGCCAATAATTGTTGTGACCAGGCCAGCAAGCCGGGTGACATTAAACTGGAAAATTTTTGTATAGGAATAAGATCCCCCTGCCATATTTAATCCGGCTGTCCGGCCTTGTTCGACGGCCGGTCCCCATAAGCTGTCCACGATATATTTTCCACTCTGTGGATCGTATGTTTGGGCTACATCTCCGGCAGCAAACACATCTGGGCTGCTTGAGCGCATTTGTGAATCGACCAATACGCCGCGTTGGGTATTTAAGCCGGACTGGGCAGCCAGTTCAATTCGCGGCTCAATTCCGATCGCTACCGCGACCATCTGGCAAGGCAAATCATATTTGCGGCCACCTTCATCCACTTGAACACCAGCCACCCGGCCTTTATGCCCATATATCTGAAGCAGGTTGGTGAAATAATGGATTTGGATGCCGTCTTGTTGAAGACGTTTTTCTACGATGCGTGATTCAACTTCATCCAGCACGCTGGTCCAGTATCGGTCTCCGCGTAAAAAGTAATGCACCTGAACTCCGTTCGAGGCCAATCCCTCAGCCAGTTCCAGAGCGGTGATTCCACCACCAACTACGACAGCAGTTTTTGTTTTACGGGCACTTTTCAAAATGTGCTGGGCATCATCCAATGAATCGAGTTTAACTACACCGGTTAGATTAATTCCAGACGTGTCGGGTAAACGCGCCCGCGCGCCTGTGGCAATTAATAATCGATCGTACGAGATGAATTTTTGGTTGTCCATCCAGACCAAGTGCTCTGTTAAGTTGATGGATTTTACAGGTGCGTTGACGATTTGGATTTTTTGATCGCGGAAATACCCGGATGAAAATGGAAAAATATTGTTTTGAGGAACTTCGCCGGAGAGTATATAGGCTAATCCTGGTCGGGAATAATAAAGGTTGGGATCATTTGTAAGAACCCGAATATTGCCTTGTGGGTCAGCCTGGCGAATGGCATTTGCTGCTGCTATTCCGGCAGCTCCGCTGCCAATTATGCAATAGTTAGACATAGAAAAACCCTGATTTTCTGTTTAAGGTTTTTGTTCAAGCCGCAATGTCCCTCTGGGGCAGCGGCGAACACACTCACCACAGGTCAGGCATTTACTTTCCTGGATTGGCAGGCCTCTCATTGCATGGGAACGAACATCTACGCCAATTGGGCAATTAAATATGCAAATTCCACATTGAACACAGCGGCTGCGGTCAGGAATAATCACCCCAGTGGCAAGAGTCTTTCTTTTTTCTGCAGCTTTCTTAAATAGTGATCCAAACATTAATATCTCAGGCTCTTTCTATGGTTTGATTTTTAATCATCATCGCCTTCTTCGCCATTTGCATGACAATCCATGCAGCGGCCAACATAATCCGGTATTCCTTCCTCATTATGTTTTTGGGATAATTCATTCTCGTTATGGCAGGTGAAGCAGGTCCAACCGCTGCCGCCAGAAGGATGGCATTTGGAACAGACTCCGCCAGCTCCACCGTGATTTATTGGAAAGCTGTGGTTAAAGTTGGCTGGTAACCAGCCAGAAGTGCTGTGGCAGCTGGAGCATTGCCCGTCAAAATGATTGGCTGGCCGATTACCGGTGTGGCAGCTCAGACAATCCGTCGCGCCAACCGCTGCATGGTTAAAGGTGGCGGGTCTCCAACCAGAGGTGTTGTGACAGGCAGAACATTGTCCGGAGAAGTGGTTGGCTGGGCGGTTCGCGCTGTGACAGGTAACGCAGTCGGTTGCGCCAACTGCGGCGTGGTTGAACGACGCCGGCCTCCAGGCTGAGGTGCTGTGGCAGGCAGAGCATTGTCCCGCGAAATGATTAGTTGGGCGGTTTGCATTATGGCAGCTAACACAATCCGTTGCGCCTGCGGCAGCATGGTTGAAATTTGCCGGTAACCAGGCTGAAGTGCTGTGACAGGCAGAGCATTGGCTAGGAAAATGATTTGCTGGACGATTTTTGCTGTGACAATTCAAACAGTCAGTAGCATTTAAAGCTGCATGGTCAAAGCTGGCGGGCAGCCAGGCGTTTGTGGTATGGCACAAAGCGCATTGACCTTCAAAGTGATTGGCAGGTCTTGTAGATAGGTGACAGTCGGTGCATTGATTTGGTGTTCCTGCATAAATCCCTTGCGGGTGACAGCTTTGGCAGGCCAATGAGGTGTGCTTTCCGGTGAGGGGGAAAAAAGCATGGACAGCTCCAGCACTCCCTGGAAAAAACGGTATCGCGCGAGGATTGATGATTGCTGGCGTAGCCGTTAAGGAACCTGCAGGTAAATTCCCTGGCGCCAATAAATTTTGAGATGCTGGACTTTGTTTTTGGATCAAGTTGGCTAAAGGCTGGTTTATATCTTGCGCTGCCATCTTAAGTTCAGCGATCTTTACTCGAAAGGCTGTAAATTCCTCCGGGAAATTAATGGCTGAATATTTGTAGTTGGGTAATGATTGCTGCAGTGTATTTAATATCTTAATAAACCGCTCGCGTAAAGCTGCTTCTTTTTCCGGGGGGACTGCTTGAAATAAATTTAGCACGTGGTCAATTTCAATCTGTACTTCGCGCAGGCTTTCAATTTCTACTGATTGACCTTGTGCCTCTTCTAGATTTTTCATTCTTTTTTCTAAAAGATCCATACCGTGTACAGCCAGGTTTACCGGGTCAAAATTCATTCCCAACAGCACATGCTCTGCAATCGATTGGATAGGGAAAAGCGCCTGACCAGGGTGGAATGGAGCAAATTCAGCCAATCCTACGACTGCTGCGCTGGTGCCAGTTAGTAAGAAAAGTCCGGCTAAACTGAGGATCAATAGCAGTCTTTTCATCAGGATGATCTCCTTTCTCCTATTGTATTGCCCCATCCAGGTGGCAAGCGGTACAGTTGTTTAACTGGTCTTGCGGTATCTTTGCCTGGTTGTGTGCCTCTATAAATCCATTTTCTGCCACGTCGTGGCAGGCTTCACAGGTGTATGTTGCATAGGTTTGCGTGTGGCAAACTGTGCAGGCATTGTCAGCTTGCGCACCGTGATCAAGCGGAAATGGGTGAATGCGTAAAAATGCAGGCTGCCATGCTTGTGCGTCATGGCAGGCAGCGCATTGCAACCCAAAACTTCCAGCATGAATTTCTGGTTCGCTGTGGCAGGAAGAACACTGGTTGGAAGTCCCGTGAAACTGTTGGTTTATGTGGCAATTCTGGCATTCGATCGCTGCATGCTTGCCTTCCAGTGGGAATACTTTCTGATGGTCAAAGCTTTCCATTCGGTCAGTGCCGTCATGACAGCCAGTGCAGTCCATTCCAAAGGTCTGTACATGTTGATCAATAAAATCGGCTGATTGGTGGGTAAGGTGGCAATCTTTGCAGCGGTTGGTATCCACGTTTGCTGAAATAGATTGGTGGCAAGATTGGCA
This sequence comes from Chloroflexota bacterium, assembly GCA_029265085.1. The sequence continues at coordinate 16,144 of JAJUJY010000052.1, read as the reverse complement.
GGTGATCGGCAATCCTTGAAAGTCTTGCAGGTGGCGAATCAGACTAAAATCAGTTTTTGCATGATCGAATTCCTGTTCCAACCATAGGGCAGGCTTCCAGGTTGTGGTTGTATGGCATTGTTTGCAGTCTTGTGGAAAAAGACCTGCGTGAACCATGGGTTCTTCATGACAGTTGATGCAGGCTGCTTGGGTTATTTTGAAGTCTGTTTTGTGGCAATCCTGGCAGGTAAGCGAAAGGTGTTTTCCGGAAAGGGGAAAACTGGTCAGGTTGTGATCAAAATTATTTAGTGCAGATTGAATCATGTCAAAGTTACGGCCTTTATGATCGGAGTGGCATTCACGGCAGCTGCTAATATTTTTGATTCGCCCATGCAATCCGCTGGTTCGTTTAATTTGTTCGCCGATATCTTGATGACATTCCAGGCAGGTTTCATTTTGGCTGGAAGTAAGCGGCCGGTGGCATAAATTGCACTGATCTTCAAAATTCGCGTGAGATGTATATCCTGCGATGCTGAGTCCGCGTGTGTTTTGACTGGATAAAGGGCCTGGACTAAACATGCTGCTGCCATTAAACACAAAAAAGGCAGCTATGATGATCACAGCGATAACTGCCAGGAAAATACTTAATGGAGAAAATAAGGGAGGATGGGTGCCCTCAGATTTTCTCAATTTACCTCCACTATGCAATCCGCAATATACTATACTAAATAAGTCGTATTAGTCTTGAAAAGGTTACGGGCTGTGTGGAATTTGTTTTGTGATCGTTTCTGTTTGATTCCTTTATACCAGATTAATTCATGTTTTCTGATACAAACTGCTGAAATCCCATCTTTGTTAGCAGGGCTGCCCCAAAGGAAGTGGCTAAAAACAATAAGCCAATTAATGAACCAATCACAGGAATTAACCGGAAGGATTCGATCAATAGAATCAACAAAATCATACCGAAAGCAGCCTGGAACGAGCGGCTTTTTTCCCAGCCCAGGCGGTGCATTACCCATCGCCCGAGGATCAATGCGTAGGGTACGGCTCCATATGTTGTCACCAGTAATAATAATGGAAAGCTGATTAAGCTGATGGGAATTAATACCAGGGTGTATGCCATTAACACGATTAATGCCAGGGCGGTAACCCAGGCTAATACACCGATTGCGGCAGATACCAAAGCATAGCGTGTACCTGCCTGTTCCATCAACCCAATAGGTTTTGGAAGAAAACGGACGATTAAAGCAGCGAAAGCTGGCAGCGTGAGAAATTCAATTAACAGAGTCAGCCAGCGGCCGGCTTGATTTGGTGTGGGTTTGCGTTCATTCGATTGGCTTTGGACTATTTTGCCAACAACATTGGCGTTTTCAAGCCCAGAGATTTTGCCATTTAAGATATTTACATTTCCGCTAATAAATGCCCCGGGAAGCAGGGCGATTTCTCCATCCAGAAGGGTAATGTCACCTGTCACTGTGCCGGAGATGGATAATTTCCCGCCAAGCTGGTGGATCGAACCGGCTAGTTTTGCTCCGGATTCCAATCGGACATCACCTTTCAGAAGGATCAAATCTCCTGGAAAACCTGTTCCTGGCTCAAATTTATGCGAGCCATTCACAATAATCTTAAATGTATAAGAATCACTTGCCGTGCAGCCGCTAAGCAATACCCCAAGGAGCAGCATGATCCAAAGAAACCAATGGGAGCTTAATCTGCGGTTTTTTTGCGTGCGAATTGTGCCAGACATTATTTTTTCCTTTTGTAAAAGAATAAAAACAGCAATATGCCCAGGAAAAAGGCCACAGCCAAAGCATCCACTATGTTTAGATGTCGTTCCAGCGAGACGCCAATGGCGCGCCACTGCATGGACAGGGCAGTACTGAGAAAAGTAGCGGTCCATCCGGAGAGGGAAACACCGATGGCTGTGTTCAGACTGATGTTTTGCGGCGTGGAGATATCTGCCCAGATGGCAAAGTTAATCACGGTGTACAGGCTGACCGCAATTGCATACAGCATAGGCATGATCAGAGGTGCGTAATCAACGGGTCCAACCCGGGTATGCAGGCAGTAAAACAGGTGAGTCAGGGCAAATAAACCAAAAATCCAGGCGAAGATATGTCGTTCAGAAAGGTAGGTGTAGAGAATTCCACCGATGAGTGCGGCAGCAACATGCGTTAGCGCAATAAACAGGTGGATATTCTGGTTATTGGATTGCCAGGCGAAGGTCATATACAGGGGTGTTTCCAATAAACGCAAAAAACCGAGGCTGTCAATAAAAAACACACCAAACATCAGCACCAATATTCCTGCCAGGCTGCGTTGAATATGCGGCTTACCGTCCTGGCTGACCTGGACGAACCGGCCGTGTGAGAATTCTGGACGCTGGTGTTGGGCGGCTAATCGTTGCAGAACGGGAAGTTTTGCAAAAATTATTAAAGCCAGCACGGCACATCCTGGGAGCATCACGATCAGGCTGAGATTGCGAAAATGCTCCATTTGCCAGGTGGACGAGGAAAAAGCATTGGAAGCAAAATAAGCGATTGCGGTGATCAGGCCAGCCGTCATCCCCCGCCATCGGCGAGGAACAAGGTCAACCGTCAGGCTAAAGGTGGCGGGCATCCCAATGCCCAGGGTGATAGCGGCCAGGGCAACCCAGCCATAAAGTGCTACTTCAGTCCGGATATAAATAATCGTTAAGGTCAGGATGGTTTGAACAACCACCACGCCAAAAGCCGATCGCAGCTTAAAAATGAAATCTGCGGAGCGGTTGGTTTTCATCAGCCAGACACCAAAAAGTAGTGCGGTTATCAAGGCCAGCACCGCCAGGGCAGCCATCATTCCAGCGGCAAGTTGTTCATTGATGCCCAGAGTGTGCTTCATTAAGTCGGTTAATCCAAGTTGAATAAACGTGACATTATAAAAATAACCAACCGACATCATGCCGGTGAAAAAGAGCACCCCAAAGATGGTGGTTAATTGTTGTGAGAAGGAATGGATAAATAATTTGATCTTCTTCATGAGGAACAAAATAAAACCTCCTCTTAAACCTTACAGGTTTTATGGAACATTCTCCACACCCATATGACCGGATTGAAAAAACACACCTGGTCAGGTTTAAGCCTGACCAGGTGGATAGCTGTGTGATGTTGAAAATCGAAACTGGAAGAGAGGTAAGGAATATTTAGTTGATGACCTGCCGGAATAATTCGATTGCTTGCATCTCTGTTTCAGCGACAAAAGCTAAAAGTTTTGCCTGCTGATCCCGGTCTGCTTGCGTCCAGGGATGGCTGCTGAAATCCCACTCTGACCGCGCATACCTTTTGGTTTGTTCCAATATGGCGTGAATCTGGCCGAATAAATGCCCGGCTGCATCCAGTTTTGCGGCTTTGGTGCGTGGAAAGAGAGAGGAAATTTCAAACAGGTAGCGGGCGGCTTCTCGGCGAGCATCAATCAGACTGATTAACCGCCAATGGTTAACATGAAGCCGCTCCAGGTAGGGGCTGAGATAACAAAGATCCTGGCTGCGTTGAGCTTCTTCTTGTTCAAAAAGATGGTTTGCCCAGGTGGAGTATAGGGCGGTTTGCGGTTCTCCTGCCTGTTGGTACCATTCTTCGTCCAGCAGCCCGGCAGCCCAATAATCATAGGCTGCCTGTCCGCTAAAATATGCACCATAATTCTCCGTATCAAATAATTCAACAGCAACCTGTAGAGATTGTAAGGCCAGTTGTTTCGGGTTCGGGATGCGGCTTTCACCCGTAATTGCCAGGATCAACCAGGGCCAGTTCAAATTTTCTGTGTATTCAGGCGTGGAAACGTGCGGGCTTCGACATAATAATTTTTGTTTATTTGTTGAGTAGCCAGTGATGACGCCCCAGTCTTCCCAGGTCATTACGTGCAGGCCTAACAACGGAAACCCGGTTTGAAGCGTATCGATGACCTTTATGGTTGCTTGTGCTTTTTCTTGAGGGTCATTTGGATGGGTTTCAAGGGCGGCATATTGCAGGCCAAGCGCATTGAAAGCCAATGGCGCGTGGTTGTAGCCACAAAAAGCATCAGGCGTGTAGCGCTGCCAGTCGTGGTGAAACATCAATCGAAATGCAGCAGCTGAATGCCCTTTTAATAAATAATAGGGTATTTCACGCCCAAGGGCTGCTGCTGCGGCACGCAGTGCCAGAATAAATGAATCTCTTTCGTGACGGTAGCTGAAAGTAGGAATTCCTTGGATTACGATTTCCGATTGGTTTTGGATTAGTTTCCCCGGCATAACGTCTCTTCTCCCTGAGTAACTGGTGTTTCTATTATAACAGAAATTTTGTTCTAAATTAAAATTGGAAATCATTTTTGACTATAATCAATCTATCCATATTGCCCTAAAGGATATTCTATGCCTGCTATGATTGCTCCCCCGAAAAAAATCCCGCTGCTGCTGAGAATCGGAATCTGGTTCTCGGAGCGATTGACCGGGCGTGTAATGCTTCCAGCCCGATTGTTAGCCTGGTACCCCAGGGCAGCCGTGGGGTCAGGAGTGCTCGAAGCGTTGGTGGCACACAAAGATGGCAGCCTCGATGAGCGCCTGCTGAAATTGGTTCGGATTCAAGCATCTCTGGCGACAGCCTGCCCGTTTTGTGTGGATATGAATAGTTTTCAGTATCAAGCTGCGGGAATCACCAATGATGAGATGCGCGCTCTTCAAGGACGACAACCCGTTTTCGAAGTGGAAAGTTTCTCGCAGCGAGAACGGCTGGCCATCGAATATGCTTCTTTCGTTTCGCAAACACCGCTGCAATTTCCGCCCGAATTTCGAGAAGAATTGGTAAAACATTTCTCTGAACGAGAAATTGTGATCCTTGCGAGCACAGCAGCTCAGGTTAATTATTGGGCGCGGTTGATTCAGGCGTTGGAAATTCCCCCGGCGGGTTTTAGCGATCATTGTGAAATTTGATCGGGAAACTGAAGCATCGGATCAGGCGGAGCAATCGAAAATTACGTCAGAGGGACCGATTAAATCAACAACCATGCAGCCTGTGAATACCGGAATGCTGCATGGTTGTTCTGATTGTATTATCGAAAGGCTTAATTCACTTTGGCTGGTGTGATGGATTGCATGAATTTTTCTACAACCACACGGAGTGATTGTTCCGGAAGCGCACCCACCTGACGGTGAATGACTTTTCCATCGGCAATAAAGAGCATAGTAGGAATGCCCTGCACGCCATACCGCATCGCCCATTCGGAGTTTTCATCGGTATTGACTTTTGCTACCAGGATCTTTCCGGCCTGTTCCTTGGCGATTTTATCCAGAATCGGGGCAACCATCCGGCAGGGACCGCACCAGGGAGCCCAAAAATCTACAATAACCGGAATGGATGATTTTAATACGACTTTTTCGAAAGCAGCATCGGTGACATGTACAGGTTCGTTCATTTTCTTCTCCATAATGATTAAATTTATTATTTAGACCAATCGACGACCAGTTGTTTCCGGCCGCGTAATACTTTTTCTACCGACATACCGGCGACTGCGCCTTCTGCAGCAGCAACAACAGCTTGTTTTACATGATTACAGAGCACATCGCCTACCGCAAAAACACCTGGGACAGTGGTTTGAAATTCGCGGTCAACGATCAGACAGCCATTTTCGGTGATCTCCAGTTGGCCTTGCAGAAAATCAGTGATAGGTTTACCTCCCTGCAAATAGATGAATGCACCGGTGACAGCCAGGGCTTGTTCTCCTTGCCCGCGTAAGGCAAAGCGCACACGCTCTACCCGGTCTGTTCCGATAATCTCACGCAGTGAAGCGCCGCGATAGATATTGACCTTTGGGTTTTCTTCCAGTTCGTTTACCAGGTGCTGCGGTGCTTTGAGTTCAGGAGTAGGTGAAAGGAAATGTACCCGGTTGACAAAACGGGTTAAAAACAAGGCTTCTTCAATGGCTTCATCGCTGTTCCCCGCAACCACCACATCCTGGGAACGGAAAAAAGCTGCATCGCAGGTGGCACAATAAGAAACGCCGTGCCCCAATAACTCATCCTCGCCTTTGACACGCTGGCCGCGTCCCATCGAACCAGTGGAGATGATCACCGCGCGAGCGGTATATGTGCCATTATTTGCAAATACCGCTTTTTCTTCTCCGGCCAGGTCAACGCCAATCACTTTGTCGGCAACAAATTCAGTGCCAAACGACTTGGCCTGGTCGCGCATCCGCTCTAGTAATTCGGCTCCGCCAATCTCTCCTGGAATGCCAGGATAATTGGCAATTTTGCTGGTGATCCCCAACGCACCAGCCGTCAAGCCTTTATCAATGATTAATGTTTTCAATCCAGCCCGGGCGGTATATATTGCCGCAGTTGCACCAGCTGGCCCGCCGCCAATAATGACGACATCGTAGTTTGAGCCTTGATTGGTGCTGCCGTTAAATTCCAGGCCTAAATTAAAATCCATGCGCTGCTCCTCTACAATGTGCTTTTATACCTTCATTCCCTTTTTAGATGCAGAGCAGCGCAAAATGTTACAGATTTTGGCAAAAATCAATTCAATATCATATAGATGGCTCGTCTGTACTGGAGGGCGAAATTTGCATGCTGAACCAGTTTTGAGGATTAATTTCTAATTTTTCCAGCCCGTTCCAATAATAGTTCACCTGTTCCCCGAGCCATTGGTGTGATGGGCATGGGCAGCGGGCATTTTGCGGGTCAGGACATGCTTTCATCGCGATTGACATTTTTTGGTAGTTTTCAGGGGTAATGAAATACCCCTCATGAAAATAGCTGTCCGAGTCCAGTGCACCTCGCCGCGATTCCCGGTATACTGCTGCGCCGTGAAAACCGCACTTCTGGCATTCCAGCGCTTGCAGGTTGATTTCATCCTCTACGGCATCCGGTGGAAGCTCCAGTGTGTAGAGAATGGATAAATTTGCGGATTGACATTGGGGGCAAAAGAAATTCATATTTTGGCTTACGTTAAGCGTTTTCTGTAGTTTATAAAGAATAGCCAGGATTTTTCGCTGCGTCAAGCAATTCTTTGAACTTGATATGATCATTTTTAAATCGGACAAAATTACTCTTGAATTTGTTACAATAGGATTACCTATCTGGAGGTTTGGTTCGGATAAAGGAAATGGGTGTACGCATGGCGCAGAGAATCAAAGTTGTTGTATACAGCGCATTGGTGCTGGTTATGCTGGGTGTCAGTGTGATACCTCAGAAGGTTTTGGCTCAAGCTCAGGCAGATATTTGCACGGGGGAGTTTCGATCAGTGAGTTTACCGTTAACTGAGTTGGGCAACCAAACCTATATTCGCATGGGTGGGCAAGCGACAAATTTTACCGGCGGGCTGTATCCTGACGGGAGTAATCAGCGGCCGCCTGCTCACGAGGCAGCCGGACTTGCCCTGGCTCAACAAATTCAGCCGCTCGATGCGAATGGCAATCCCGATTCGCGGCGTGGGCGAATTGTTATGCTTTCGGTTGGAATGTCTAACACCAATGCTGAGTTTGATGCATTTATCAAAAAGGTTCAAAATGATTCAGAAGTCAACCCGCGATTGTTCTTTATTAATGGCGCTTTGGGTGGGCAGACGGCTGAAAAATGGGTTGATCCCAGCGCGCTTGTCTGGCAAGAGTTAGATCGGACAATGGCTCGTTATCAAGTCAGTGCAAACCAGGTACAGGTTGCCTGGATCAAGCAAACCCTTACCCGGGGAGGGGAGTTCCCGGCCAAAGCTGAGGAATTGCAGCAATATTTGGAACGGATCGTAATCAACTTGAAAGAAAAATTCCCCAATTTGAAAATTGTCTATCTTTCCAGCCGGACTCGTTCTTATAGTTATGAACGTGGCCTGAGCCCGGAACCAGTTGCCTTTGAAACCGGCTTCGCCGTCAAATGGCTGGTAGAAAAACAGATCAATGGAGACCCTGGTTTAAATTTTGATCCACTGAATGGTACAGTTACTGCGCCGTACCTGACCTGGGGACCCTACTTGTGGATGGACGGGCAAAATCCTCGAGCCGATGGCCGGACCTGGCTGCAAGAAGATCTGGCTCAGGATTGTACCCATCCCTCTTTGCAAGGGGTTGATAAAGTAGCTGACCAGTTGTATGAGTATTTCACCACGGATGTGACAGCCCAACCCTGGTTTCTGGCTAATCCTCCAGTAATTACTCAATCTGAGGCTCAAAATCCTCTCCCTCGGTTTACTCCCATCCCCTCGGCAACCGTCACCCCACCCGCGACCACCGCAAACCCGGTTGAAAATACCCCTTCAGCATCTGGCGCCTCTGAACAAACTGCGGTGGAAGCAATAGCACCGGTTCAACCAGACCTGATGCGGTTCTTTGGGTTGGTCATGCTGAGTGTGTTTTTCTTAATGGGTGTTGATTTGTTTTTCAATTAAAGGCATATTTCATAGGAAATTATAGGATAAATATTACCTTAATTATGTATAATGTATTTGCCTCATTTTGTCCTAAATGGGCTTATTTACCTTAGAAAAATCGGCATCAACCTGATGACCATTAAAGCAGTGTAGTGTGGAGGAACAGGATGATGGGTCTTAACAAACCAAAACAGCAGAAAACCTTTCTTTTTACGGTTCTGATTTTTATCTTATTAATCGTTACCACTTTCATTCCATCCCGCATCTCTCTTGCAGAGGGTGCTGGATTTGCACTCCAGTTTGATGGGGTTAATGATTTTGTAGAACTTGTTCCTGCAACTACCATGATGGGGGCAAATTGGGTCAATACCAAAACAGTCAGCATGTGGGTGCGCCCAACCGGTCCTGGCGAAACCTGTCCTTATGGTTCAGTAGCCTGGTGTGATGCCGTTTTTGGTGATCGCCCACGCTGGTGGGGTGTTTCTCGCGGGGTATTGAACGGCCAGGACATGCTTTGGGTCTGGAACTATGACGGCAGTGCCGGAAGCCCGTTTGATGTGGTGGCTGTTCCATATACATCTGGGGAATGGGTAAATATTGCTATGGTTCACCAGAATGGTATTTTGCGTGCTTATAAAAATGGTGTGGAGGTTGGCAGTGTTGCTAGCGGTACCACCCAACAGCCCAACACCGGTGCGCTGCCTGTGCTGCATTTAGGTGGTGTGATTAATAGCTCGACACGCAACTGGACTTTCCAGGGTGAATTGGACGAGGTAAGAATTTACTCAACGGCTCTCAATCAAACAGAAATTGCTCAATCTTTGTTTGTGGAATTGCTTGGAAATGAGCCTGGATTGGCTGCCTACTATAAAATGTCGAATGGATCGGGGACAGTTTTAACCGATGACAGTATCAATACATTTAACGGAACATTAAAAGATGGCGGAAACGGCGTACCAACCAATGGCGGGACAGCATTGTGGGTTGCTTCTGGTGCATTCAATGGTACCCCAACTGCAACCCCTGTTTTGCCAACCTCAACTCCTTCCCAAGGAGCAACCTTAACAGCGACACCCACTGCAATTCTTCCGACCAATACACCGGCTCCTGGCAACACCGCAACCCCGACACCCTTGCCTCCAACTGCTACGGCAACTTTACCCCCTCCCACAGCGACCTTTACGCCGACACCGCTGCCTCCAACTGCTACATTCACTCCGACGGTTGTTCCACCAACGGCGACATTTACACCTGTGCCGCCAACCGCTACACCAACCCCATTACCAACCGACCCAGGAACACCGAATCATTTGGATGAGCTTTCATTTTATGATACGCCCGGGTCTGCATGGTCGGTTGCTTATAACGGGCAGTATGCGTTTGTTGCGGATGTAGATCGGGGTGTCAGGATTATTAATGTGACGAATCCTTATGCGCCAGTTGAAGTAGGCTCGTTTGATACCAGCGGCCGGACTTATGCAGTGGATGTTGTTGGCAACCTTGCCTACCTTGCGGATGGGCGGAACGGTTTATTAATCCTCGATATCAGCAACCCGGCAGCGCCTTTGGTTGTTGGTTCATTTGACACACCAGATTTCGCCTGGGGTGTCGATGTACAAAATAATATTGCTTTTGTGGCGGACCGCAGCGGTGGATTACGGGTGATTGATGTGACCAATCCGGCTGCTCCTGCCGAAGTTTCATCTGTAGCATTTCCGGATCAAGCAACCTGGGTCACCGTGGATGGGGATTACGCTTATGTAACAGCCAATTATGCTGGTTTACAAATTGTCCAGGTGACTAACCCAGCCAGTCCGGTCATTGTCGGTTCACTGGATACCCCTCATACAGCATTTATGGTGGCAGTGAATGGCGGATTGGCCTATGTTGCTGATGGGGGCAGCGGTATGCGGGTGATTGACGTTTCAAATCCGGCTAGCCCATCTTCAGCAGGTTTTTATGATACGCCTGGGTTGGCTCGTTTTATTGGACTAGATGGTTCCATAGCATTTGTCGCAGATGAAACTACCGGGATTGTGGAATTGGATATTTCCAATCCGGGGCAGCCGCTGCTGTTGGCAGTGAAAGATACCCCTGGCCGCGCACGCGGTTTGGCTTTAACCAGCAGCCTGGTATTGGTGGCTGATTTTGACAGCGGCTTGCGAGTTTTATCGCGGTAAGAATTATTTTCGCGGATATCAAAAAACGGCTTATTAAGCCGTTTTTTGTTTTGTGCGCAATAAAAAAATTTACTTAGAATTTATGCTGGCTTTATCTGAAATTTACGGCGATTTTTTGTGAATAAGGATACTTTTATCCTAGGACTTTTCAAACAGGAGCTCAGGTTAATGAAGCATCGCCGTTTATTAATTGGCACGCAGTTATTGCTGGTGGGGGCGGCTGTTGTTCTGGTTACCGCGGTAGCCATGTTTGTGATCAACCAAATTGCGATGAGCTTGTATAGCAAAGAGGTGGAAACATCACTCGAAAATTTAACCATCAAAGATTTGCGTCACGTGACCGAAGGAGTGTACAACACAGTCCAATCGCAAGATGAATTGATGCAAATGATGGTGAAAAATGGTTTATCCACAACCGGCCACCTTATTTCGCAAATGGGAGGCATTCGCCAATCCAACGCAGTAGTATCCTGGGAAGCAAAGAACCAATTGACCGGCGAGTTGGTGCAATGGAATTTACCGGTTTTAATTATCGGTAATACACCTATTCCGCAAAATTTTAATGCGCAAGTGTATTCTCCGATTGTGGATCAAGTTGTGGAGCTGGCGGGTGGGGCAGTTACTTTGTTCCAAAAAGCGAATGAGGATGGAGACTTATTGGGGGTTGCAACCTCTGTAATCGGAACGGATGGAAAACGAGCCAATGGTACGTATATCCCAGCGGTTGACACCTCAGGAAATCCCAGCCCAATCGTGGAAGCCATGAAAAATGGTGAAACCTACTATGGTGTAGCCTTTGTTGTGGATGCGTGGTACGTTACCGGATACCAACCGCTCTATTCATTGGATGGCGAGTGGATTGGCGCGGTATATTACGGGATTAAACAGGAAAGTGTTGCCTCATTACGGAACAGTATTGCAAATTTACGAATTGGGGATAAAGGGGAGGCCTTTGTTATTAGCGCTCAATCCACCAATCTGGGTGAGTATTTAATTACTCAAGCCGGAAAACAAAATGGGTTGAAGGGGTGGATGCTCCAAGGCGATGAAGGCGAATATTATGTGCGTGAGATGATCGAAGCTGCCCAAAATTTGCAGGGCAGTGATGTTGCTGAATTGCATTACTCCTTGAATGGCGAGGTAAATATCGTCCAGGTGATGTATTATGCTCCCTGGAAATGGGTGATTGGTGTGCAAATCCCAGAAAGTGAAGCAAAAGCTGCTCTGGTTCAATTGGATCGTATTCAACAATCCTCTTTCATTGGGGAAATTATGGCAACACTAATCATTGTCGCGCTTGGGGCTTTGGTAATGTTATTTATTTCCAAATTGATTTCAAAACCACTGGTCCTGTTAGCCCGTGCGGCTGGGCGTTTTGCCATGGGAGAACTGGGTGCATTGGACCCGAACTCAGCGAGTGTGCAAAAGATGATCCAACGCCAGGACGAAATGGGGGATATCGGCCGGGCGTTTATGGACTTGTACCTGTATTTACGGCAAATGAGCAACACGGCTGCTAATATTGCCAGCGGCGATTTATCGCAATCGATCCAGCCCAAGGGCGCGGATGATGTGTTTGGAAATGCATTTTCAACCATGATTACGAATTTGCGGGCATTGGTAAAAAGGGTACAACAAAATGCGGTTCAGTTAACCACCTCGTCCAAAGAACTTGCCACAGCAGCCAATCAATCAGGCCAGGCAGTTGAGCAAATTTCAACGACGATTCAACAAGTAGCACACGGTATTACCCAACAAACCGAATCCATTAACCATACGGCTTCGTCTGTTTCACAAATGGCACGCGCGATTGACGGTGTGGCACGGGGAGCGCAGGAGCAGGCAGCCGCTGTTACCAGAGCTTCACAAATTACCGAAGAAATTACCTCAGCGATCGAGATGGTCTCAGGAGGCAGCAAAGCACAGGCGCAAAGCGCCGTAGAATCGGTTGCCAGGACCCGGGAAAATGTCCGCATGGTCGAAGATACCGTGAAAGGGATGGAGACTATCAAAGACCGGGTCGGACTGACTGCTTTGAAAGTAACCGAAATGGGCAAACGTTCTGAGCAGATCAGTGCAATAGTGGATGTAATTGAAGATATCGCTTCTCAAACCAATTTGCTGGCGTTGAATGCTGCCATCGAAGCAGCCCGAGCGGGTGAACACGGCAAGGGCTTTGCGGTTGTGGCTGATGAGGTGAGGAAATTAGCGGAAAAAGCGGCTGCCTCGACCAAAGAAATCAATAGCCTGGTGAAAGGGATCCAGGTTACGGCTAATGAGGCCATGAAGGCCATGCGTGAAAGTGCTCAAGAAGTGGAGAACGGCGTTTCATTAGCGGATACCAGCCGGGAGGCTTTGGAACAATTAATTGAGATTGCTGAACGCAGTCAAATGGTCGGAGAAGAAATTGCGTATTCTGCGGACCAGATGAACGTCCTGGCGAATGAGTTGGTGGCTGCAATGGACAGCGTTTCGGCTGTGGTTGAAGAAAATACAGCCTCGACCGAAGAGATGGCTGCTGGTTCAAATGAAGTAACTCAGGCTGTTGAGAATATCGCTGCTGTCAGTGAAGAAAACAGTGCGGCTGTTGAAGAGGTTTCCGCTTCCACAGAAGAAATGAATGCCCAGGTTGTCGAGGTGACCCAGGCCGCTCAAACATTAACCAAAATGGCTAATGATTTACTGGAAGTAGTTTGGGAATTCCGGCTGGAGTAATTGTAAATATAAAAGATGAAGATGAAACAAGAGAGGCTGTTCGCGGCAGCCTCTTTTTGTTTTCTCGTTCAAGCCAGTTTGTTCGAACTGTGTATAATGAAATCACCAATATATTTCTTTCTGAAATAAGCACGGATGGTCAATATGATTGATCTTGCGCAAAAAGGTGTCGACCCTGACTGGCTGGCGTTACAACTCTTAGAAGATGACCAGCTTTTCGCTCAGGTAATGCAGGGGATTTCACCGGCGGCACAAAAAAGTGCGGTTCGCGAAAATTGTTCTCAAGCGGTGATGGCCTTAGCGCGGAACAATCCCGACCGATTATTGCCCTTTTGGAATGATTTTATGGCCTTACTGGAAAGTGATAATGGATTTTCCAAATATGTCGCCATTCACGTGATTGCTGATCTTACGGTAAAAGCGGACAATTGTTGGTTTGAGCGGGATATGGCGCGCTTTTATCAGGTTTTGAATGATGAGCGTGTGATGGTTGTGTCTCATGCAGCTGCAGTATCTGGTCAGATTGCCCATAGATGCCCTCGCCTGGCAGATACCATCGCTCGACACCTGATGGCTATTGACCAGGCATCCTGTCCGGAGGAGCGCAAAGAACTTATTAAAGGGTATGTGATCCAGTCGTTGGATGAGATGTTTCTCCTGGTAACAGATCAGGCAGCTATTATCGATTTTGTGCAGCGCCAAAGGTACAGTAACAGCCCGAAAACCAAAAAAATTGCCAGGGAATTTTTAAAAAGCCGCGGGTTGACCTGAACGACATGCGGAAGGGAGCTACCATGAGTGAAGAAACTGGCTCTACGGATTGGGCGAAAGAATTTTATGAAAAATATTACAATGCGATTGCGACCAGTGAGGCCAATGCGGTGTATTGTGAACGCCTTTATGGGAAAAATCTGGGCCAGCAAGGCTTTGCAGAAATATCACACCTGGAGCATTTAATAGAAGTCACAGCCTTGAATGCAGACTGTACCGTTTTAGACCTGGGCTGCGGGAACGGCATGATGGCAGAGTTCATTTCTGACCGTACGGGCGCGCAAATCACAGGAATTGACTTTATTCCTTTTGCAATTGAGCAGGCAGTTCTGCGAACTCGCGAGAAACTCGACCGGCTTCATTACCTGATGATGGATATCGCAGATTTGGATTTCCCGGCCTCGACATTTGATGTGGTGCTCTCAATCGATAGTTTGTACTTTTCTGATTTGACCGAAACATTAGGACGGATGCGAAATATTCTAAAACCTGGCGGACGAATGGGAATTTTTTATGCCCAGAGCTGGGAACCCTGGACCCCGATTGAATCCTATCCGCGCGAGAAGGTGCATCCGCATCGTTCAGACCTGGCAACTGTTTTGCAAAAATTTGATTGGCAGTATCAGGTATGGGATTATACCGAGCAAGATGTGGAACATGCCCGGCGGAAAGAATTGATCAGCGAAGAATTACGGCCGCGGTTTGAGGCTGAAGGGAACAGCTTTCTGTATGAGAACCATATTGGGGAAGCTTTGGGGATTCAAAAAGCATATACCGAAGGGGTTCACGGCAGATATCTCTACCTGGTGACACCTTAATAATGATCAAGATGTAGGCGGCGCTTCAGAAGGAGGCTCTGTTTCGGTTTCCGTTGGCTCCGGCGGCGGCTGTGTCTCTGTTTCTGTGTTGGTGGGTTCGATGATTGGTTCTGGTGTGCCGGTGTTGGTTGGTGCAGGAGTTAAAGTGTAGGTTGCTTCTGGGGTCGGGCTCAATTCTTGTGTTGGCGTTATCGTAGAGGTTATTTCGGCAGGAATTTCGGGTTCTTCCGGTGTGCTGGTTGGCGTGGCGGTTAACGGGTTCTCAACTGGTTCGTCCAGAATAGGCTCAAAAGATTCGGCTGAAAGGTTATCCTCGGTGCATAATCCTGGGCCAATCATGCCGTTATTAAATTGTTCCAGCGTGTCACCCAGGGTTACTCCCAGGCGGCGGTCTGGATTGGGTGGATCGCTGCCAATGGGGAAAATGGTTAGAAAATAATCGGCCTCAAGAATTACCTCCTGGATCGCTGTGGGATCTGCTCCCTGGAGCAGGTTTATTTTGGCGGAAATTAGTTCGCGGGCTAATTTTAAGGTCACATCGCTTTTAGGCACCATCACCATGATTTCCAGCGCAGTTTGTTTCGTTATGGTTTGGCCGGCAATTTCAACGGTGTCGCTGGGCCAAATCTCCGGGTGCTGGCTCCAATATCCGGATGACAAGGTGCAGTTGTGGCCTGGAGGCGGTGTTACTGTGAGGGTTGCTGTTGCGGTTTCGGAGGGCGTAATCCAATAGCCTGTTTGTATGCTGCTGTCTCCAATTAGAATGCCAGCCCAAAGCGAGTTCCCAATGGGTATAAAGAGGAATCCGGCCAGCAAGATCATGATCAGGCCAATCCAGAGGACATGGTTGAAATTTAACTTCTTCACCTCAGCCCCCGATCAATGGTTTGGCCAGATTGCGCAAGAAGATGGATATCCAGCCAATTTTGGGAATGACCATAACCACTTTGCCAAGGATCTGGCCTCCCCCAATCGGCGCATCATCAACATTATTATTGTCACCACGGGTGATAAATTCTTTGGTATTCCCATTAACTTGAATGACAATAACGCGGTGGAGGATGTCAGACCCTCCCCGATTAAAACGGATCACATCACCAACTTTTACTTCGTCTGGTGCAATATCTTGGATTATTACTATATCCCCTGCAATAAAGGTAGGCTCCATACTATAACCACTGACCAGCATTGGTTTCACCCCAAATAATCCTCCATTAAACCAGATAACCGATAATGCAAAAATTGCCACAACAGCCCAATAGACGATATTCTTTTTGGGGCGAATATTTGTTTTGGGTGAGGCCTTTTG
>JAJUJY010000172.1 GCA_029265085.1 Chloroflexota bacterium | reverse complement strand
GGTGCAGATGGGGCTGGTTGGTGAGTCCGCGTGACCAATGTACGCATTTCTTCAGACACAGGGGTCAAACGGCTGGCCTGTGCCTGGCGGCCTTGCGCCTGGGCTGTCTCACGGGCTAATTGCACCAGATATAAAGTATCTTCAAGCGTAATTTTCGGAATACTAGTCATGGCTTAATACCGCCTTTAAGTTCATGATGGCTCGGGAATGAAGCTGGCTGACTCTTGATTCGGTAATGCCAAGAACCTTCCCGATATCTTTCAATGTTAGATTTTCGTAATAATACAAAGCCAGGATTTGCTGCTCGCGCTCTGAGAGCTTTTTTAAGGCCGAAATCAAATGCTCTTTTTGATCTTCTTCCAGCAGCAAATCAGCCGGATCAGCCTGTTTTTCATCCCGGACACATTCATACAGCGACCCTTCCCCGTCTTGATCCACTTCAACAACCGAATCCAGGGAAAGCATAATCCGGTCCGAATCACGTAAACCAGCCTGAACTTCCGCCGCGCTGATCCCCAAACTGCTGGCAATTTCCTCTTCTTCTGGTTCTCGGCCTAACTCCAGCCATAAATTCGAGATTGCCTTCTGGATGGAGCGAACGCGTTGGCGCGCCGAGCGAGACATCCAATCTGAGGCACGCAGATAATCCAAAATTTTTCCACGGATGCGCATGCTGGCATAGGTACTGAAACTGGCTCCCTGGTGCGGGTCAAAGCGATCCACCGCATCAATCAGTCCCAGCAGTCCCTGGTGAACCAGGTCTTCATAATCGCTGCCCATATCCGTTGTCATTCCCAGGCGGCCTAATAAGAAGTGCACCAGGGAAACGGATTGCAAGACCAACTGCTCACGCAATTCCGCAGAACGCGTCACCAGGAATTGGTCCCACACCGCAGCCGTATCGATCCGCGCAACCATAATCTACTTACCCTTCTCTGACCATCTGAGGCGTCTGGTTTGCCTGAGTTTTGGTTTGAGCTTGCTTTTTTGCATCATCCTGAACCGCTTCCATCGTTTGCACTGCGCCAACCATCACGCGCCATGCAAAAGCCGCCAGGATCGCTCCCATCACCAGGGTTGTCAGGCCTACCCGCAGCAGAATATCGGTCATTTTCGCCCCGGCAAAATAGGAAACTCCGGCAACAGCCAGGTCCACCATGATCAACAAATAGAAGGAAAGTCCATACACCGTCTCCAAAAATACTGGCAGCGGTGCCTGCCCTCCTTTGCCTTTCGTTTTTGGGCTAGCCCCTTTGGATTTGGCAGAAGCTGGCTGGGCGCCTTTTTTCTGTTGTGTAGGCTGTCCTTTGGGTGAACCCTTCGGCTGAGCCTTGGGTTGTGCTTTTGGGTTCGTTTGATTCGTGGTCATTTATTCCATCCTTTACCCATTAAAGCGTTAACAATTCGCGAAGCACTGGCCGCCTGGATATTGCCATCGGCACCTTTGCCGTCCGCGAAGAAACTCAGCCCAAGCTGGCTTTTACGAGCGAAGTTGTATACACTTCCGTATGAAAATGTCTCATCCAGCTTGGTCACAATCACACCGTTGATGGTGAATTTCCCGAGCACCGCTGAAATTTGAACCAGGTCTGAATCTTTCATTGTGGCAGCGGCCACCATATACACCCGCCGATCAGACGACTCTGCCAATAAAGAGGTTAATTCATCCACCTGATCCGTATCCAGGGGGTTATAACCGGCTGTATCGACCAGGATCAAATCCGCATTTTTGGCCTCTTGAATAATCTCGCGCAAATCTGCCGGGGTGTAAGCCAGTTTGAGCGGAATACCCAAAGCATCAGTGTACGCCCGCGCTTCCGCAATTGCGCCCGTGCGAACCGTATCTGCGCTGACCCAAACCACTTTTTTGTTCAATTGGCGCGCATAAAACATAGCCAGCTTGGCTGCAGTGGTCGTCTTTCCGGATCCGCTGGCACCCACCAGGAACATGACCTTATGCGGGACCTGCACTGCCGGGATTTCCTGAATACGCAGTTCGGCTTCTAATAATTGCGTAAAATATTTTCGGCAGGCAGTCTCATCCATTAATGCGCCCATTGTGAAGGTGCGTTGAGCAATATCAACCATCCGGTCAATAATCGCTTTATCCACCCCTTGGGCGTCCAATCGGGCGCGAATATTCTTCAACGAATTCGGCAAATCTTTGACGGCTGCCGGCTCTGGAGCGACCACTTCCAACAGATCCTGCGCCGCAAGAGGTTTGACAGGAGCAGGCTCCGGTTTTACCGCTGGAGCAGGTTTTTCTGCTGCCGGTCTGGCAGGTTGGTTGGTTCGATTCAGTTCCTCGCGGGTCAGGCGCTGCGGTTCCCAGCGTTTGGTTTTTGGCGCGGGTTCGGTCACAGGCTGCACCGGCTGGCGAACCGGGGTAGAACCAGCTTCTTTTACCCATTCGATGGCTGGTTTTTCTTCCACAAATTCAACCCCCATGCCCTTATCCGAGGGGCGCAAGACAGCCCCCGGCTTGGATTTCTGAGCAGGTTTGGTTTCAGCATCTGGCAGCATGGCAACCACTTCCACTCCAGACTGCTTCCACTGGTTCCAGGCTGGGCCGAGAGGGACATCACGCGCAGAAACAACGATTGCATCTGGTCCCAGTTCCGCCTGGACCAACTGCAGTGCCTCAAACATTGAACCTGCTTTAAATGTTTTTGTTATCATCGCCACCTCTACCCTATATTAACCATACCGTGTGCTTTTACACGCGTGCCTGGGCTGACTTCGGAATACGCCATCACCACCAAATTCGGTAAAGATTGTTCCACCAACCGCCGGAAAGCCAGACGGAGTTCACGCGGGCAAAGCAGGATGGGGAAATGCCCGGTCTGAGCCAAATTCTCCATTTGCTCACCCGTCTTGGTGAGGACCCGCTGGGCCATACCCGCATCAATCTGGAAGTTGATCCCGCCCTCTGTCTGAGCCAACGAACCGCGCAAGGCCGCTTCCAACTGTGGCGCAATCGTGAATACATGGATGGTGTTATTCTCATCGCGATACTGGCTGGAGATGGTATTTGCCATTGTCTGGCGAACTGCTTCAGCCAGGATATTGGGATCACGGGTCACGGCGGCATGGTTGGCCAGCACTTCCAGAATGCCGCTCAGGTCGCGGATTGGCAGCCGTTCGCGCAGCAAATTGCGCAGCACCGTCTGCAAATCACCTAAGGAAAGCATATCCGGAACCACCCCCTCCACAGAAGCAGGGGATTTCTGGCGCAGCTGGTTGAGCATTTCCTGCACCAATTGGCGGCTTAACAATTCAGGGGCATGCATGCGGACTGTTTCGGTCAGGTGGGTGCTCAACACGGAGAGCGGATTCACCACGGTGTACCCTTTTAGCTCCGCCTGGCTTTGCTCCGATTCGCTGATCCACAATGCCGGTAAGCCAAATGCAGGCTCGGTGGTTTCAATCCCGTGAATCGGTTCGTCCACATCGCCGCCGGGGATTGCCAAGAGCCGATCCAACAAAATTTCGCTGGAGGCCACTTCTTGTCCGCGGATCTTAATCCGGTAAGCCATTGGCTGCAGGCGCAGGTTATCACGAATACGCACAACCGGTAAGATCAAGCCCAACTCCGCCATCAACTGGCGGCGAATCCCGGTGATGCGCCGCAGCAGATTATCCTGGGTATCATCATCAATCATCGGGATCAAACTGTAGCCAATTTCCAATTCGATTGGATCAACCACCACCATCTCTAGCATTTGTTCAGGTGTTTCCGGTTCCGCGGTTGCAACAGCTGCCGCAACTTCGGGGGCTGCCTGTTCTTCCTCACGAGCTTTGTTGGCAAAATACGCTGCAACGCCCAGACCAATGCTGGTAATGGCAAAGGGCAATTTGGGCAGTCCTGGCACAAACAGCATCAAACCAACAATAATGGCGCCCATTGCCAGCACATTGAAATTTGAAATCTGGCCAAATAACTGCGTGCCAAGCGAAGTTTCCGATGTGGAGCGGGTAACGATCAAACCTGCACCGGCAGAAACCAGCAGCGAGGGGATTTGAATGGCCAACCCCGCACCAATGGTCAGCAAAACGTAGGTCTGCAAGGCATCCGCCAGGGGCATACCGCGCTGCAGTACACCGATCACAAACCCACCCAAGATGTTTACCAGCATGATAATGATGGCAGCAATGCTGTCACCACGCACAAACTTACTGGCACCGTCCATCGCGCCGTAAAAGTCCGCTTCAGATTCAACTGCCTTACGGCGTTGGCGCGCTTCATTTTCATCAATCAGGCCGGCATTTAAGTCGGCATCAATCGCAAGCTGTTTACCGGGCATGGCATCCAGGGTAAACCGTGCGGAAACTTCTGCCACACGACCCGCACCGCTGTTGATGACAACGAATTGGATGATCATCAAAACCAGGAAGATCACCACACCGACCACATAATTCCCGCCAACGATCAGATTACCAAATGTTTCAACAATCTTTCCCGCCTCGCCGTTAATCAGGATCAGGCGGCTGATGGAGATATTGATTCCCATCCGAAACAAGGTAATCAACAACAGAACCGTAGGGAAGACCGAAAACTCCATCGGCTGCTTGATGTACATGGTCAACAGCATAATGCCAATCGAAAGCGCCATGCTCAAAGCAATCAACATATCGACAATGAATGGAGGCAGCGGAACCAGGAGCAGCCCAACCAACATCACCAGGCTGAGCGCCATGACCATGTCTTTCGATTTGAGCAGCCCCTGTAAGGGCACTAATACGGATCCAGAATTTGTTGTCGTTGCCATCGTTATATACCCTTAACTACCCTAGTGCAGGTCCTTGTGCTTGCTGCGGCTGCCGTGTTTTGGGAACCCGACCGCGTAACCGGTACACATATGCCAGGACTTCTGCCATTGCCATATAGAGGTCCGGAGAAATTTCCTGATCAATATCAATTGTTTTGTAAATTGCCCGCGCCAGGGGAATATTTTGCACCACTGGAATGCTGTTTTCCTTTGCGATTGCGACAATGTGCTGGGCAACCTTCATTGCACCCTTGGCCAACACTTTGGGAGCGCGCATGCCTTCGCGGTATTCGATTGCAATGGCCAGGTGGGTCGGGTTGGTCACAACCACGGTTGCTTTGGGCACATTGGCCATCATCCGGCCGCGCGCCATGCGGCGCTGCTGCTGGCGGATGCGGCTTTTCAAGAACGGATCACCTTCTGACCGCTTGAATTCTTCTTTAATTTCCTCTTTGGTCATGCGCAAATTACGCATCAATTCCCAACGCTGGTAGGCATAATCGGCAGCAGCCAAAGCGAGGTAGGCACCGCCAATTTGTAAAGTCAGGGTGATTGCTAAATTCACAAATTGACCCGCGCCAGTAGCCAGGTCGTAATTTTCCAGCTGGATCAATTGAGGATACATTTTCCGCAAGAAACTGTAAGCCACCCAGCCAATCAACAACAGCTTCAATAGAGATTTCAACATCTCTACCAATCCGCGCGGCGAAAAGATGCGCTTGAAACCATTGAGCGGATTAAGCCGTTTGAAGTCAAAACCAATCCGCTTGCTGGACCACAAAAAGCGAGTCTGTGCAAGCGTGGTAACCATACCGGCCATTAGCACACCAACCATTAATATTCCCAAAGGCGGTAAAATACGCCCGGCATATTGGAAGAGATGCTGCAAAATCCAGGAACGGGTCAATTCCGCGGAAGGTAAATCTCTTAAGAGGTTGACCACCAGGTCTTTCATTGCCTGGATCAAATCCCGGCCGGGGCCACGCAGAAGCAGCGCAGAAGCCAGCAGCACAACCGCAGAATTTAATTCATGGCTGTGCGCAACCTGACCCTCTTCACGGGCTTCTTCTTTGCGTCTTGGAGTTGGGGCCTCAGTCCGATCTGACATTCATCCTCATTTCGCCAACAGCATCAACATTCTTTCCCCCATCTGGCGGTACAGGTCGCCTAAGAGGGGTAAAGCTACCGCAAACACCATGCCTAAAGCCAGCAATGAAACGCCAACTTTTAAGGGCATACCCAGAAAAAACACTTGAATTTGGGGAGCGACCCTGGCCAACAAACCCAAAGCCAGGTCGGTCAAGATCAGCGCAGCCATTACCGGCAGCGCCAGGCGGATGCCCGCTCCGATAAGCAGTACGGTCGTCCGCACCAGCGTATCCATCGAATCCAGGGGCAGCGGGCCGTTCACCGGGATTAAATCAAAGGTCTTTTTTAATGCAATTAAGAAAATATGATGCCCATTGATTACCAGGAAAAATAAAGTAGCTACCATTACAAAAACCTGGTTAAATGCCGAACCCGATTCGCCCATTGAAGGGTTGAAGATACGACCGGAGCCAAAACCACTTTCCAGGCCCATCGCCTCACCCGCAATCTGGATTGCTCCAAAAGTCAGGTTGGCTGCAAACCCCGCCAGGGTGCCAATCAAGAGCTCTTTGCCAATGCCCAGCGCAAATCCCAGCAAGCCAAGAGCCTCTGCATCGGGCGGCAGCGGCTGCCAGGGGATCAACACAACCGTCAGCACAATCCCCAGGCCGATCCGCACCTGGTTGGGAATTGCCTGCCCGCCTAACACCGGCACATGAATGATCAAGGCCATGATGCGGGTCAGCGCGAGAAAGAAAAGTTGTGCTTGAGCAATTGAGATAATCATCCCTGTTCTGCCTTTTTGTTGGGCTACTTCCAGAGGATACATGAACCAGGGTAAGATGTCCGTAAAGGTCGAGTGAAGCATAACTAAAGAAAGCGTAAAAATTTTACCGAGGATTAAAATGTCCCCGGCCGGCCAGGGTGTCCGAAGTCCTGGCAGCCGGGGAAACAAAGGGAGGAGAGGATAATCGCAAGAATCAGGGGAGCCCTGCGGCTCCCCTGAAAAAATTAGTTTAGTTTGAAGCGATCCACCGTTTCTTGCAAGAGTTTGGCCATTTCAGCCAGGGTTTGCGAAGAAGCAGTTACTTCTTCCACCTGCGCACTCATCTCTTCGGTCGAAGCTGAAATTTCCTCAACCGCAGCGCTGTTTTCTTCACTCACGCTGGCAATATTTTCTACCGACTGGGTGATTTCACTGGAACCGGCAGCCATTTCTTCGGTGGCGGCGGTGTTTTCTTCCACAATCGCAGATACTTCATTCGTGGCTTCAATCAGCTCTTCATATAATTTCTGCATCTGGCTGGTCGCCGTGGAAACTTCAGATGCCTGGCGGTACACGCTTTCAGCCGCCTGGAGGATACCTTCCAGGGCTACTCCGGCACTGTTGCTGCGCGCAACCCCCATTTCAACCTCAGAAGCACCTTCTTTCATAGCAGAAACCGCATCATTTACCGTCCGCTGAATGTCCTTAATCAGCCCGGCAATTTCTTTGGTGGCCAGGCTGGAACGTTCAGCCAGCTTGCGCACCTCATCAGCTACCACCGCAAAACCTTTACCATGTTCACCTGCACGAGCCGCTTCAATGGCCGCATTCAGTGCCAGCAAATTGGTTTGAGAAGCAATGTCTTCAATGGTTTCGACGATCACACCGATCTGATCAGAGCGTTTGCCCATTTCCAACACTTTATCTGCCGAGAGGCCAACTTTTGTGCGGATGCTGTCCATGCCGCTGATGGTTTCCTGAACGGTTTTCCGGCCTTCTTTGGCAATTGAGGCAGCTTCGGAAGACCCCTGGGTGACTGACTGCACATTGCCAGCGACCTGCTGAATGGTAACGGCCAGTCCGTCTGTAACTTTGACCACTTTATTGACAGATGAGGATTGTTCTTGCGCGCCGCGTGCCACGCCATCAATGGCGCGAGTCATTTGTTCAATCGATCCGGCTGTGCGGGTTGAAGCTTCGGACTGCTGGCCAATTCCTTTGGCTACCTGTTGGATCGTGGCCGCAATTTGCGAAGTGGCCATGCCGGCCTGATTTGAGGCCAGAGCCAATTGTTCAGAAGCAGCTTTCAGGCTGCGAGCATTTTCCGATACATTCTGAAGTGTATTCTTCAGATCAGCAACCATGCGCTCAAAGGCTTTCCCTAAAACATCTTCATCCGACTGCGGTTTGACGGCAACCGTAAAATCACCGGCAGCAATCTTTTCAGCCTGACTGGCAATGGTCTTTTGGAAACTAATCATTTGCCGGAAAGCATCGGCCAATTGACCGATCTCATCTTGACCGGCATGTTTCACTTCGCGGTTTACCTTGCCAAGAGATAAATCTTTAGCCACAGCTGCCATTTCGCTAATCGGCCGGGAAATCGAACGAGACACCAGAAGTGCAATAAACACCACCAACACCAGCGCTACAAAAGCGATACCCAATAACACATTACGAAGCGTATTTATAGCAGCAAACGCTTCTTGGACGTCTTGCTTTGCGATCAAACCCCAATTTTGGCCATCAATAAACCGGAAAGAAGAGATTACATCCTCACCACGGTAGTCCACATATTCCAAACTTCCATCATTGCCTGCCAGCACTTCTTTGGCCGCTTCCGAGGTATTCTTTAATTCCAGTTCGGTTCTTTCTTTAATTAAGCCATCCTTTTTCAACTGCTC